>QEVD01000665.1 GCA_003576975.1 Candidatus Zhuqueibacterota bacterium | reverse complement strand
TTTTGAGGCCGTCACCATGATGATGAGGATGAAAAAGTACCCAAAGAATCCGGCGAACAGGCCGATGCCGTAGGCGCCGAACAAATCGCTGCGCTGCGGAAAGATCGCCAGCACCGCGCTGCCGCCAATGGCGCCCACCAGCGTGACAATGTCGCTGAGCTGCACGTCGCCCTGGCGATAGCGATTGATGTAATAAACATACCAGCCGATCACCGCGCCCAAGGCGCCGGCGCCCAACAGTTGCAGCATCGTCGCGGGAGTCGATTCATTCATGATAAACCCTCCTCAGAGTTTTAGTGAGAGGCCACGGCCGCGCGTTTGCGCTGCTCCGTGCGCCAGAGGTAATGAATAAAAAAAGTGAGCGCCATCGCTGCAACAAACGCAATCACGGCGCGCAGATTGACGAAGATCAATGGAACGCAGGCTGCAAGAATCGTGGCCAATGCTGAGGCCAGAAAATTGAAACCGATTGTGCCGAGGAATTGGATCACGCAGTTAGTCTCTTCGTATTATGTGCTCGTCTCAAAGTCGAATCTGTTGGTCAAATCTTCACAGAAAAAGCCACAAAGTCAACGAGGGATTTCTGCGGCCATACGATGGCTTAGCCGTCGTGGATCGTCACAAAGATAATTACGTTTCCTTTTCGTGCGCCGTCAGCGCCATGCCCAGCTTGCCAATTTGCGATTGCACAGTGGCCTTCGCGCGGTTGAGCCAGTTGCCGTTACCATTTTCCTGCAAACGCTGCCGCGCCAGCTCGCTGTACATGCGGCGATTGACGTAATCATAATAACGCTTCGAATGCCGGCCGCGAATGCGATAATCGCGATCGTTGCTCGCCTGCCATTCGCCGCTGGCCACAATCACATTTTGTTCGGCCATACGGTTGTAATATTCCGTGCCTTTGATGGGATAACTCACCGTCGTCAGCACGAGATCAGGATTGGCTTTTTTGACGTGAGCGATGGTCGCGGCGATGTCGTTTTCATTTTCATTTTCAAAGCCCCACATCAAAAACATGCCGGTTTCGATGCCGTGGCGTTTCGCCAACCGCGTCATGGCCTGCACCTGTTCGGCTTTCACCCCGCGCTTCATTTGATCAAGCAGGCGCTGCGAGCCGCTTTCCGAGCCGATCCAAACGCGAAAGCAGCCCATGTCGCGTAAGGCGCGCACAATATCTTCATTCATACGGTCAGCGCGGCAGATGCACTCGAACGGTATTTTGATTTCGCGGCGCTTCAGCTCAACGGCATATTCGAAAAACCATTTGTGATTGATATTGAAAACGTCATCCGCATACCACAGCATGTCGGGAGAATAGTCTGCACGAATCATCTCGACTTCTTGCGCGCAAAGCTGCGGGCTGCGTTTGCGCAGCGATTTGCCATAAACCGAGTGGCTGCACCAGGTGCAGGAATAAGGACAGCCACGGCTGGTGATCATTGACACCGCGCCCCGGCCGTGATGCGTGCGCCAAGTATCAACATATTTTTGCAAATCGATTGCACCCCGATCAGGCAACGGCAGCGCATCGAGGTCAGGCAGCAGCGGCCGCGCGGGGGTGTGTTGCAGCATGCCTTGTTCATCTTTGAAAACAATTCCGGCGACTTGTGTGAGCTGTTCGAGCTTCCCTGAAAGCAAAATTGGAAGTAATTCTTCCAGCGTTTGTTCGCCCTCACCAATGACAACGATATCCGCGCCGAAATCGAGATACTGTCCGGCATAATAAGGCGGATCCGGGCCGCCGACAATGACAATGCAATTTTGCTGTTTCGCCTGCCGGATCATTTCAAGCACATTAAACTTGGTCATGAGATTCGCATAGAGGCCGACCAGCCTGGCGTTCTTTGCACGCAGCAATTGCGTAAAGTCATCTTTGGCGGCGAAGGTGCTGTCAAAAATCTCGACGGCAAAATTCTTCTGCTTGAGATATGCGGAAAGATACAAAAGCCCGAGAGGCGGATAGGGCTTCATGATTTCACGCTCTTTGGCATCGTCCTGAAGGAAATAGCCGTGAGTAAGGAGAAGGTCCATGATGAAGCTCCAAAAAAAGGGATCGGCCAGAGAAATTGAATTTCAATGGAAAAAGACCGGCGGCACGGCGGTTCCTCTTCGCGGCCAGGAAGACTGCTTTGTTTCGCGTCATTCCAATGAATGGCAACGGAAACGCCATGCGCGTTGGTACACGCTTTCGTACCGGAACACTGGCGATGAGGGCCAGTGCCTCAGCGAGGATTTCTCCACTCGAAGATTTCAATCTTCGCCCGGCCGGGATGAAAAGGAGCAACGGTGGGCGGCAATTGCGGCAAGCGTGCGGGAGCGAAACCCTGGTAATAAACCGGCTCGTACATCTGAATCGAAATACCGTGCACCAGTTGCAGGTGATTGCGTTGGCTTTTGAACCATTGCTCAACTTGCGGAAAGCGGTGAATGATCGGATCGATGGCAATCAGGCCGACCGGCGAGTGTTGTATGATCGAATCAAGCACAGCGGCGTTTTGCCATCTCATCTCCACCGACTTCTTCCTTTCATAAAAATAGAAATTTTTGCTCATTTGCGTGAGTACGGGCGCATCGAATTTTTGCAGATACGCGGCGGCCTGGCGATAGGCATCGGTGCGCAATGACAACACC
>QEVD01000070.1 GCA_003576975.1 Candidatus Zhuqueibacterota bacterium | reverse complement strand
ATCATAACCTTCCATCATTTCCGGCGTCACCCATTCCGCCGGCGTATAGCGGCGTTCCCGTTCGGCTTCGCGGCCAATGCGCAATTGCGGCATGATCTTGAGACGCGGACGCGTATATTCGATTTTTTTTAGGGATTCTTGAAAGCCGCTAAGCACACGTTCATGTTCGTGCTCGGGCCAGCTTTGCATGCAGGTGATGATGGGAAGAAATCCGGCTTGCACGAGGTGTTTTATACCATTCATGGCGCGCTGGAATGTGCCTTTGCCTCGAATCGGATCGTTTGTTGCGGCATCAAAGCCATCCAGGCTGATGCGAAGTTCAAGGGTGTAGGAACTTTGATGAGATAAGCCCCGCAGCGTTTGGGCAAGTTGGGGAGAGATCAATAGGCCATTGGAAAGCACGCTCGCCGGGCCGAGGGCAAGAGTATCTTGCAGAATCGCGATCATGTCACGATTCATGAACGGTTCGCCGCCGGTAAAATAATACTCTTTCACGCCGTATCGTATGGATTCTTCGAGATACCGGCGAACCAGAGCGCGCGGCATAAATCCGAATGTATGGTTTTTCGGGCTGCAACTGATGAAGCAATGTGTACACCATAAATTGCATATCGTGCCACCGACCTGGAACCACAATGCGTCCAATTCATACAGCGGCACTTTCGGCACAAATGCCTGCGGTTGAACAAATTCGGCCGGAACAATCGCCATCGCCTTCCCTTCAACGTGTTTCACATTTTCCACATATGTACGGCTGTGCATATATGAAACCGCAATCTATCGTAAGATATTCCCGTTTGCAAGGGAAAATTACCGTCCGCGATCTGGTTAGACGCCAATCAAAACGAAAGGCCGATCTCGGCCTGGAATAAAGAGTTTCGAACCGTATCTATTCCAAGCGTGCAGCGCTATTTAACCAAATGATACTCCTCCTGCCGGCGCAACACCCATGTGATTTTACCCTCGCCATCAATCACCGCGTCTTCTTCCTGGCCCACCCACAGCTTTTGCCCGTCCCATTCCGGCACTTCCGTCGTTGCCGATAATTCGATCGAATGCCACGTGTTCGGCAATAGCAAAACATCGCCGCGGCCGGGCACGCCTTCCTGCCTGTCCCACAATCCGACCAACGGTCCGGCGCCATGACCATGATCTCCGATGGGATGCGTGTAGACCGTGCCGGCAATGCCCGCGTTTTTCACTGCCGCCAATGTATTTGCCAAAATCTCGTTGCCGCTTTGCCCCGGACGCATGCGCTCCATCAACAGGTCTTGCATGCGATTGGCATTGCGCAAGGCTTGCTGAATACCCGCAGGCGGTTGCTTCTCACCGGAGCGTAAAACATAACCCATGTGTTGCGTATCCGTGTTTAATCCCATTGCCGTAATGCCAAAATCAACGTGCAACACATCGCCACGTTGAATGACAACGCCCTCTTTCTCTGCCAACAGACTTTCACGCGGCTTACCTTGGCGTTGCACCGTAACCGAGGGATGAAACCACACACCGAGGCCCATGTCATTCACCTCATGCCGCAGCCACCACACCACGTCTTCACTCGTGGTTTTGCCGGGCGTGATCACTTCGTTCGAAAAAGCACGCGTGATGAGAGCATGCACGATCGTCATCATGTCGCGATAAACCGGCAGCATTTCCGGAAGGCGAATGGCGATATAATCGAGCGGCAGCAACTCGGTGCGCACCAGCCGGCTCGTCCATTTTTCGCCGAGCGCCTTTTCAAGCGCTTCTTTTTCACTCGCGGATAAGCCGTCGGAAAACGCATGCGTAGCGGAAACGTTGATCCCGATCGTCGCCGGTTGGCGATCATCGATCAATTTGCGCAGCAACGCCCATTGGCCGCTGCCCCACAGCTCGCGATTTTCAATATCAGGATCGCGATAAACCGTGTAAATGCCGCCCTGCGAGCCGCCGCCGAGCGCGAGTCTTTCAACGCCTAATTGTTCGCCGCGATCATGAAAGACGTAAATCGTACGCCGCCGCGCGGCAAACGTGGTGGGCGCAACCAGCGAAAAGAAAACCGGATCTTCATTGTATTCCCGGCAGATCACCAGCCACATCTCGATGCCATGACGCCGCATCAACTGCGGCAGCACGCGCTCCAACCGGAGCTTGAGCCATTCTTGTTGAATACCCGCCTGCTGCCGCAATGTGCTCAGCGCAGGCAAGCCGTTTTGGGCATGCGCTTCACAAATGAGCACTATGACAAGCAATACTTGCAAACCTGAAATGAAACGTTTCACCTTAAACATGGCGGTCTCCTTTTCACTGATCAAAAACAACTGGTGGATCATTTAT
The DNA here is from genome assembly GCA_003576975.1 of Candidatus Zhuqueibacterota bacterium. Taxonomy (GTDB): domain Bacteria; phylum Zhuqueibacterota; class Zhuqueibacteria; order Zhuqueibacterales; family Zhuqueibacteraceae; genus Coneutiohabitans. The sequence continues at coordinate 18,705 of QEVD01000070.1, read as the reverse complement.
TTCATTTACGCCGGCTGACCAGTCACTTCGACAAAAATTTTCCGAACAAAGGTTTTGTTGAAGTAATCGGTCAGTGCCATATGGCCTTATTTCGTTATCAACATCTTGCGTGTTTGCAAAAGACCTTGGCTTTGGCCCGTAGCAGCATCCCTCGTGTGCATCGAATAAAAATAAACACCGGGCGCAAAGTTCGCAACAGACAAACGAAGTTGATGGGAGCCGCGTGCTTGCGCAAGCTCGGTCAACCTTGCCACCTCCTGCCCCAGGAGATTGTGCACGGCAATGTTAACCGAGGAGGCTTCACTCAATTCATATCCAATCACGGTTTCATGATTTCCGGAAACGGCGCTCAAGGAAATCGGGTTCGGATAATTTTGATAGAGTCGAAACGAAAAAACCGGGGCATGCGGTTGCACGACATCAGAAATCTGATCCCCGATCAACGGCCGTTCCCACACGCCGTTGCCGTGCGTCGCAACACGAATGGCGCGATTACTCGGCGAGATCGATAAATCCATCACCAGCGCTGTGGGCATGCCCTCCTGCCAGGCCTGCCAATTGTCGCCGCCATCCAACGAAACATAAACGCCGAGATCATTGCCGAAATAAATATGATGAGGAAACCGTGGATCGACGGTAACCGCCGAAGACGGAACATCGGGCAAACCGGCGCCGATATCAACCCAACTCAGTCCAGCATCATTTGATTTAAACAAATGCGAGGCACCGAAGCCGGAGAACACAACATACACATTGCGCGAGTCATTGGGATCGACGGCAATATCCATCGGATAACGATCCGGCAAGTTTGCCGTAATATCTTCCCAACTCGCGCCGCCGTTGATCGTGCGAAAAACATGCGCCCGGCTGTTGATCGGCGAGGTGGCAGCATAAACCGTGTCGGCATTTGTCGCGGACATTGCCAGTGACAACACCGGATTATTATCAAGCGTGAAATTATTGTTCGTTGCCGTCCAAAAGCCTGCTGCGTTGGTGGTTTTATAAACACGCGATGTTCCGGCATACAAAATGTTGCTGTTGGAAGGCGAAACGATATAGGGCGCGACAAATCCGGCGCCGCTGCGATTGATAACCACGAGCTTTCATGGCCGCGATTAGTGGATTTGAAGATATTGAGATTTTGTGCTTCGCCGTACATCACATTATGATCGAAAGGATCGATCGCAGTCCAACAACCATCGCCGCCGATTACGCGCCGCCAGGCGACCGTACCTTCATAAATCACAGTTGAATTGTCTTGCAAGCCGCCGATGGCTAGAGAAGAATCTGAAGTCGCACTCGAAAAGCCGTTATAGAATTGCGTCGTGGCATAGCCGCCGTTCAACCCCTCAAATGTTTCACCGCCATCTGTGGTGCGAAACACACCGCCATCATTCGTGAAGTAGATGATGTCAGGACTAAACGGATCGCCAGCCACGGCATGATGATCCGCGTGCGAATAATGTGGCGGACCTTCAGGGCCGCCCACCGGCACCACGCCGAACTGCCACGCGGCCCAATCCGATTTTTTTGTGAACGTCACACCGCCGTTAGTGGATTTCCACAAATCAATGCCGCCGGCAATGATGAAATCAGGATCGGTGGGATGCACCCAGATGAAATGCGAATACCAGCCTTGATATTGCGCAATATCCAACGTTGTAACCCGCCTCCAACTATCGCCGCCATCGTCGCTGCGATAAATGCCGACTGTTCGAAAATCATTCGCCACGTCGGCATATATGATTCGCGGATTCGCTTGATGAATGTCAATAATGGTTTTGCCGGTATAATTTATCGGCAAGCCATTGGTGAGTTGCTGCCAATTCAGGCCGGCATCAGTTGAGCGATAGACTGCCGCACCCGGGCTGCCCAATCCGCCGCACGATGCAAAGACAATATCCGGGTTTTGCGGATTAATATCGATATCCATCACCATCAAAACGCCATGAACCTGCGTCCACGAAGCGCCGGCATTGATTGACTTGTATGTGCCTTCCGTTGTGCCGGCATAAATAATGTTTGAATTCTGCGGGCTGATTGCCAGCGCTTGCACGCCGCGCTTTTGATCATAACTCCAATCAAGACTCTTCGACCACGTCGCGCCACCGTCATTGGTTTTGAGAATACCAATGCCATAACTGCCGCGCGTCGTGCGAATCGTCACGCCGCCGGTGGCATCTTGATAGCCGTAGACTTCGCCCGTGCCGATATAAATTTTGTTGGTACCGGAAAGCCGGTATCGACATACTCCCATGCTTCCACGCCTACGCCGGCTGTGAAGCTGCGCCAGAGTCCGCCGCTGGCCGCGCCCACATAAATCGTGCTTGGGTTCTGCGGATTAATGGCGATCGCATTCGTGCGGCCGCCGACATTCTTGGGCCCAAGCAGCTTCCATTCCGTTGCGTTGTTTCTCTGCAAGCTTTGTTTCTGTAAAGTTGCTTGTGAAAATTCATGGGCGCGATAAAATCCACCGCCGGAAATGATGTTGTCCGGATACGCCCGCGCAGCAGCGAAGAAATTCAATGCATGCATCGCACCGGGAGGAAGCTTCTTGCGCGGAGGTGGCGGCGCTTTGGCTTCTTGACTGAGATGCGCGGCAATCTGAAATCCAACAATCAAAACGGCGAAGCGAAAGGCAGCGCTAATGAAGGAAACCTGGCGAGATTTCATAATCCCTCGGAATTGTAATTCAACCCAGCGTTCTTGAGTATTTGCGAAGAGTGTGATTTTTTTCACGAGGACGCAATAGAAATGTGTCGAGTGGCTGAGTTTCGAGCATGCCGCACGGAGCCAGTGATCATTGACGCATCCACAACACCAAAAATCTTGTTGCTTTTCCTGCGGTTTATTTCTAAAGTGCCGCGTGATCTTTAAGCACTCCCGGTTAGTTTCATTGTGATCATTTGAGCCTGCTGCAATGACGACAATTCAACTCAACGTCCCAAAACCGATTGCACAATTACACCCAAAAATCCGGGAAAAAGTGATGCTGCAATCCCTGCGCGACTCGCTGAACCGCTTGATCTCCGAGGAGCGTGAAGAGCTAAAAGACGTCAAGCTTAGAATGCGCCGTTTCGAACGAAAGTACAAAACGAGCTTTAATGCCTTTGAAAAAAAAATACCGGCTGCCGGGAATTACAAAATTCATGAGGATTACGGCGAATGGTCTTACTTGCATCAACGGTCGCAGGCAATCATGCAGAATATCAAAGATTATGAACACGCCTATGGGGCGCTTTAAATGAAGCACGGCACGCTGCGGCGGCTCCAAAAAACTGAGCGGAATAAAATCAGTTTCGTTTCGGTTTGTTAGTGAAATTCTGCGACTTTTTCTTACAAACACTCTCCCATGTCAATACTCGATCCCTTCAAACGCGTGCAGCGCCTGCGGCAAGCTGATCCCAAACGCCGTCCGGATACTGATTTGCGCGAGCGCATTCCGCCGGGCCAATATCGCACTGAAAAATTTCCGGTTTTAACTTATGGCGAAACACCAGTTGTCGATCTCAAGACTTGGCGATTAAAAGTGTGGGGATTGGTGGAAAATCCGTTCACGCTCTCCTGGGAAGAGTTGCAAGGCTTGCCGCGCAAAAAGATTCACGTTGATATTCACTGCGTCACGCGCTGGAGCTTGCTGGATTCAGAATGGGAAGGTGTGCCATTCACGACAATTGCCGAGCGCGCCAAGCCTTTGCCGTCGGCGCTCGCCGTGATACAGCATTCCTACGGCGGCTATACCACAAATATGCTGATCGAAGAGATGTATGAGGACGAGGTGATTCTTGCAGATATGTTCGGCGGCGAGCCGTTGGAGCGCGATCACGGCGGCCCGCTGCGGCTGGTGGTTCCAAAACTTTATTTTTGGAAAAGCGCGAAATGGCTCAACGGCCTGGAGTTCATCGATCGCAATGCGCCGGGGTTTTGGGAACGTTACGGTTATCACATGCACGGCGATCCTTGGACGGAAGAACGGTTTGGATGATTGAATTGATCCGTTGCGATCGCAAAGGTATTCGAAAAATCGAATACCCTTTTATTTTCGTTGTGTGATCAGTCGCGCCGCAATCACGCCCAACAAGACCATCCCCATCAAACCTGCCCACCAATCGCCGAACCGCGCGTAAACCGTCGGCGGCATTTCCATCAACGGAACTTTAGTGGCGAAGTAGGCGGCTTCATCGAACGGCGTGCGGTTGGTGATCTCCCCGGTCGGCAAAATCACCGCCGAGATGCCGGTATTCGTGCTGCGCACCTGCGCCATGCGCGCCTCAACACAGCGCAATTGCGAAAGCGCCAAATGCTGCTCCGGCTCTTGATATTGGCTGTACCAACTGTCGTTAGTGACATTTAAAATGATATTGGCGTTTTGTTGATCATAAACCCGCATGTAATGCGGCGAAAGCGCTTCATAGCAAATCAGTGGCGCGGCTTTGAAATCGCCATAGGCCATGATTTCCGGTCCCGGACCGGCGCCAAAACTCGAAATCGCCGGAATTAGATTTTTTAGTGAGGGGAAAATATCCGAGAACGGCATGTATTCACCGAACGCAAGCAGAATATGTTTTTTATAAATCGCCACGGGATCGATTTTTCCCGGCGCCGTCATGCTCATCGAGTTGTAGATTTTGTAAACCGGCTTACGCTCACGCACATACCCACCGGTAACAATGGGCGCGCCGGCTTTCTCGGCAAGATTCGCAAGCTCTTGATGCGCGGCATGAAACTCCGGAAACGGATAAGGATATCCTCCTTCGGGCCATAACACCAGATCAAGCTTCTCTTGCTGACCATTGAGAAGTTGAAGCGTCAAATCGCGATGCACTTCAAAAAACTTATCGACCGTGGCGGCGTCGCCATATTGCGCTTGCAAACGTTCGTAATTGCCAAGATTTCCCTGCACGACGCCAACATTCTTGCTCACCGCCTCCCGCATGTGTTGTTCGACCTGCTGCAAACGCAGGCTGCCATAAACAAAGCTAAACAGCAAAACGGCAACACCTAATCCGATCGTGATGATTTTTTCAGAATCATTGAACACCGTTTGAGGATTTTGGTCCAATCGTGCTTGTAGCCAGGGTTCGATAAGCGCATAGATCGCATAGTTCACCCACAGAATCTGAGTCGTCAGCAATATCGGGCCGCCCAAATCTGCGATTTGGATTAAGGGGATAACTTGATAGATGGCGTTGCCGGCATACCAATAGAACAATTTTGGAAAAAAACTTTCGACGATCACGAAAACGGCGGTGACCCAAAGCGCCTGCCATTTCAGCGAGAGGAACTTGCGGCCGAAGGCAACAATGCCGCCGGCAACAGCAAGATTGATACTGCCCACCGAGGCATACAGCAAAACAATGGGCACGGCCAACCACCACGGCAATCCGCCAAAAACCATAGCGGTGTGCGCAATCCAAAAAAAGCCGCCGAGCGTCATCACGAACGAAAAGAGCCAGGTGTACTTCAACGTCTCTTTGACGCCCGAGCAATGATTGAGCAGCCAGAAGTAGGGAATATAGGCAAAGGCAACGAGAATTGTCCAATTGATGGCAGGATAAGAAAGAAAACCCAGGCACCCGCCGATTACTGCCGCAAAAATTTTGAGATGTTTCATTGCAGGAGAATGTGGCGTCGCAAGATGAAGTTGAGTCGCCGTTGCCGGGGAACGTGGCCGCATTGTCATCGTCCCCGCCAGCGTTCGATTTCACGGCGCGATTTTTTGGTGGGACGGCCTTTTTCGGGTTTAGGCAGACGCCGCGCGGATTCTGACATTAGTTTCATCAACTCTCTGGTTTCAGGCGATAATTCGGGTGTGGTTTCGTGATACACAAGTTTCGCGTCTTTCGCGGATAATCCGCGCGTCGGAATTTCCTTGATTTCGAGGGTGCGGTAGTGGTTCAAAACTTTGACAATCAAAACATCACCGGGCTTTACGGATTTTGAAGCTTTCGCGACAAGATCGTTCACCTTGATGCGCCCCAGTTCACACTCCCGCGCCGCTTCGTCGCGGCTGCGAAAGATGCGCGCCGCCTTCAGCCATTTGTCGAGGCGCATTTCGTGCGTGGCATGCGCAGTTTGTGCCGTGGTGTTCTTCATTGCAGGCAAATCAGGCCTTGCTTTCGAACCAAGTTTGTTGGATCTGCTTAATCCTCCGCATGCGCATTTGATGGCGAGCCTCCTCCCATTCCACCTGGCCCTGCCAATATATTTCCAAAAAGTTGCGCTTTAATTCTCTGTCTTCCTCACTGAGAAACTCCGGATTGAAGAATTGTTCCTCCAATGGAACCATTTCGCGCCGTTTCGTGAATTCCGTCAGAGCCTGGGAAATGTCCAAATCGGCGGGAATACACGGCGAACTTAACATCGCTTCGAGCTGTTCCAGACGAGCGCTGATATTCTTGATATCCGGCAAAAACTTTTCTTCAAGCTGTGCGAGAAGCGCAACAACTTCAGCACGAGATATATTTGCGCGCGGCTTTGGGTTCTGTTTATCCACTGACATGACAGCTCCTCCTTCGAGATCTAAAGTTTAATTCTGAATATACAAAACTTGCCGCCTGCATCAGCCCGGTTTCGCTTCCAGCGTCTCGACGCGTTGTTCCAATCGATCATGATCCTGGCGCAACTGAGCCAAGTCACCGTTCACGAGATCGACCGATGATTCCAAACGGACAATTTCATCGCCCTGCCGCGAGACTTTACTGTTTGTTTCTGCCTGGGCTTCATCTAAAGCGATTTGTGCACGCTTTCTTGCATTATTGATCATTTTGGATATTTCGCCGGTAATTTCGTTGATCGTTCTTCCAAAAGTAAGAATGTTGGACCTGGTGTATTCGTCAAGGCTTGTGAGTTTTGCCTCGACGTTGTCAATTCTCGCATTGACTTCTTTGAAACCGGTTTGCATTTCACTGCGAAGCTGATCGTTTCCAGATCGCATTTCAGTGCGAAGCTGATCGTTTCCGGACTGCATTTCAGCACGAAGTTGCTCGTTGGTTTGCTTGAATCCGGCTTCCATGTCACTGCGAAGCTGATCAATTTTTTGAATGATCAAATTCGTCGCTGATTGGCGAGCCGCCGTTTTCTTTTTGGGTTTGCCGGGCATATCGTCCTCCCACGGTTTAAAATAGTTTGAGTTGTTGGTCCGCTACTTTATCAACATTCTTTTTGGGCTTTGCCTGCCAATGCTCATAAGCTTTGAGCTGTTCTTCGATATCGGCCAAAAATGGCGAGGCGGGATGTTGCCGGGTTTTGCCGAACAGCATGCGCCGCGCCGCGCGAACGAGATAAAGCCGCTCTTTCGCGCGCGTCATACCAACATAAAACAATCGGCGTTCTTCCGCAAGATCGCCCTGCAAATTTTCCAATCGCATCGGCGTCAAACCTTCTTCGCAACCGGCGATAAAAACCACAGGGAATTCCAATCCTTTGGCCGCATGCAGCGTCATCACTGAAATTTTTTCGGCGCGCGCCTCGATTTGATCCGCTTCGTTCTGCAATGCCAGCGCATCGAGCAAAGCGCGCGGGGTGGTATGCCAGCGCGAGAGATTCACAATTCTGCCCCAATTCTCCCAGCATTTCTGTTTCGATGCAACGGTTGCTCGAACGTGGTCACTTGCCAAGAAATTCTCAAGTGCACGCACCAGCCCGTGTTCATTCAAATCCCTTTTGAAAATTTCAATTGCAGCCAAGGTTCGTTGCAGCGCTTCTCCCTGCTTCACCTGTAGATTTTGCCGATCAATAAACTGTGCAATCGACTCGACTCGAAGCTGCGGCAATGTTGCAAAAAAGCTTGCGGCGGTTTTAGCCGTGCTTTCGCCAAAGCCGGGTGTTGCGAGCATCAAATAATCCGCTAAATGCCGTGGCTCGAGATAGAAACCCGCGGCCAGACGAATAAGCGCCAGCAACTCCGGAACGCCATCACGCTGCGCCAAAGGCGTTTCACTCGAAATTTGATACGGCATGCCGGAACGTTGCAGCGCCTCCTCCAGCGGCCCACGCATCGCATTCAATCGATACAGAATGGCAAAGTCGCCAAAGCTGAACTTTCCTTCGCGCTCGTGTTCCACCCGTCCCGAATCTTGCGAGAACATGCTGGTGCCACCCACCAGTTTTTCAATTTGATGAACGAGGTATTCCGCCTCGGCATGCTCGGTGGGCGCCGCATAGATCGTGACATTACCGGCGAGCAGCGAAGCAGGCAAAAGCGGCAGCGCCGCACTTTGCTCACCTGCGGCAATGACCTGGCCGGAAGCCGAAAGAATATTCGCGCCGGAGCGATAGCTCTCTTCCAAACGCAGCATTACAGCGCCGTGAAAATCTTGCGTGAAGCGGTTAAAATATCCCGTTTCCGAACCGCGAAAGCCGTAGATCGCCTGATTGGGATCGCCGATTGCGGTCAAACGGGCATCGGCATGTACCAACAGTTTCAGCAGGCGATGCTGTGCTGGATTGAGATCTTGATATTCATCAACAAAAATCCAGGCTAACCGCTGATGTAATTCATGTTGAATCGCAGCATTGTTTTCCAGCAATTGGATTGCTTGCAACAATAGATCATCGAAATCCCAAAATCTTTGCCGGCGTAATGCTTCATCGTAACGTTGACGCTTTGCTGCATGTTTTTCCGAGGTGAGTGGAGATAGAATTGCCTTTTGATAGGATATTTCTTCCACCCAAGCGGATCGTTCTGCTGTGGTCACTTCCGGCCAAAGCTCTTTCACCATTTCTTTTTTTTGTGCATCATTTATGATTTCGAAATCTGCTTGATCGCCGCCATACCGGCGTAACAAAGCAAGGCAAAATGCATGAAACGTTCCAACTTCGATGAGCACGGCCATTTCTTGTAACCGATCATGCAAGCGTTGGCGCATTTCTTCAGCAGCCTTATTCGTAAATGTGATGGCCAGCATACTCTCCGGCCGCTCGCCGGACTGCACCAAATGAATGGCGCGATGCACGAGCGTATGCGTTTTGCCAGTTCCCGGGCCGGCGACGATGATCAAATGGCCATGTTCGTGCATGACAGCTTTGCGCTGCGAAGGATTCAGGCTATCAAAAGTCGGGGCAGTAGATTCAACGACGCTCTGCTCAGGCTCGCGCGAGCCGGCTTGACTTTGCTTGGCGCCTCGCGCGATGCCGCCATTTTTTGATTCCGTTTCATCCAAAGTCGCTTCTAACTCCGTTTCCACGAGGCTGGTTTGCCGCAAAAAATCTTTGCGTTCTTCCGGCGTGAAGAGATGAATCGTGCCATATTCGCCGTCATATCCGGCGGCGATTTTCACTTCGCCGCTGCGCATACGGCGAACCCCTTCAGCAACGGCCGGGCCTGCATACTTCGTGATATCCTCAATCGAGGCATCCTGCAAAATATAAAGCTCGTTGCCGAGTTGTTTGAGCATGCGCATAAAAACTTGATCAACGCTTTTGGTTCCGGCTTTCTTGCCATGCGCCTCAGCAATGACTTCCGGCAGTGGGATGAGATTGGTGTAAGGCCGCCAGCGCGGGGATTTCTCGCCCTCGGGCCGGTCTGCCAAAGCTTCCACACGCGCCATGACGCCGACCGTCACGGGTTTGCCGCACACCGGACAATTGCCTTCATGCTCTGCGGTTTCGCGCGGATGCAAACGCATACGGCAGGCGCGATGGCCGTCGTAATGATATTTGCCTTCCTCCGGAAAGAATTCAATTGTGCCAAGAAAACCCTTGTCATCATAATCTTTCCAGGCGCGATACATCGCGGGATAAGAAAGCTCGGTATCAAACAAATTTGCTTCGCGCGCGAGTTTCGGCGGTGAATGCGCATCCGAATTTGAGACCAAAACAAAACGGTCAAGTTGCTTGAGACGCCAATTCATCGTGGGGTCGGAAGAAAGCCCGGTCTCAACCGCGAAAATGTGCGGCGTGAGATCAGCAAAGCAATCATCGATGGAATCAAAACCGCCTTTGGAACCCAGCACCGCAAACCAGGGCGTCCAGATATGCGCGGGAATCAAAAACGCCAAGGGATCAGAGTGCAAAACGATTTCAAGAAGATCGCGCGAATCCAAACCGAGAATCGGGCGGCCGTCGGAACGAATGTTGCCAATGGTTTCAAGCTTGGCCTGGATCTTCAGAGCCGCTTCGAAACTCGGCGCAAAAACGACGTTGTGAATTTTGCGGACTTTATCGAGACGTTTGTAGATGTTGGAAATCTCTGCGGTGAGCATAAAACGCACTTCGGCAACACAGGCGTGGGGAACTGCCGCCTGCGTTTTGATGCGATATTCATTTTTAAGTCGAAAGAGGCCGGGTTCGGCAGGCTCGAGTTTTTCACGCAATTCATTCAGCCAGCCGGGATGCACAAAATCTCCGGTGCCGACCACGGTGATGCCTTTGAATTGCGCCCATTGACTGAGATATTCGAGATTAAGCTGTTTGCTCGTTGCGCGAGAATAGTGAGAATGCAAATGCAGGTCGGCGTAAAATTTCATGAATTGTTTCTCAAGGCTCTAATCGGGCTCAGAGGGTTTTCCACTTTGGCCAAGCCAAAGTGAGGCAGTCTCAGAGGAAAACGCCACGGCTTGGCCGCGGCGGATCATTCATTGCTGGCTCGGCATGCTACAAAAAGGCGGGCAAAGTCGCAAGGAAAAAAGACGGCAAAAATATGCTTGAAAACTTCTAAACTGAAAGCTATGTTCAGTTTGATTCAAATCTGGCAGCGGTTCAATCTCAAAGGCTGATTGACGGGCATGAGCAAAAAGAAAAAAATCAAGCACGCTGGGCGCGCTTCTTTGCCGCCGGCGCAGGTGAAGCGCGTTCAGCCCCATGGGCGGCACAAAAACATTCTCATGCTCATTGCGGGCGTGCTTTTGCTCATCATTGCTATTTTTTACGTCCTCCCATCACTTTCAAAAAAATCGGCGGTTTCAAATAACACCGAATTTCCTGCGGCAGCGGACTTCAAAGCAAGCGCTGAGGTTTCCTTTACAGATTTTGTTGGCGCGCAAACTTGCGCCGAGTGCCATACGGAAGAATACGAAGCCTGGCGATCTTCGACACATGCGCGCGCAGGCGGCCCGGCGCAGCCGCAGACAATGATCGGCCCATTCAACAGGGAGCCCATGCAATTTAAAGACGCCACTGTTACACCCGCGTATGATGCCGCACGCGGTTTCACATTTACCGTTAAGCAAGAGGGCGCACCGCCGCGTGTTTTCCCGGTTGAGGCCGTAATCGGCGGAGGCTACATGAGGGGCGGCGGCACGCAAAGTTACTTCGCAAAATTTCCCGACGGCACATTCCGGTTTCTGCCGTTTGACTACAGCAAACACGAACAGCGTTGGTTTGTGCAGAGAAGAAGCAATCAACACTGGACGCCGGTGAGCCGTGATTTGGCTCTCACAGATTTGAACGAGTGGCCGCCTCATAGAATTCTGGGCACGGAAACAAGCATTTCAAATTGCCAAAACTGTCACGGCAGCCAAATCGAAGTGACCTATGATGCGAAGCACATGCGGTTTGCAACGCGCTATCAAAGCCTCGCAATCAATTGCGAATCCTGTCACGGGCCTGGCAAGCAACATGCGGAACTGGCGCATTCCGGAAAAATTTCCGAGACCGCAGATATTGGCATGAAATCATTATCGACCTTGAGCAAAGTGGAGTCGCTGCAAATTTGCCTGCAATGTCATGCCGTGAAAGATCCGCTTCGCGCCGGTTATTTGCCGGGAAGAAAGCTGGAAGACTATTACTCGTTGAAATTGCCGCTGTTGGCAGAAGGGCCGTATCTGGCCGATGGCCGTGTGCGCCATTTTGCGTATCAAGACAATCATCGTTACAGCGATTGCTATCTCAACGGATCGATGACATGCGTTGATTGCCATGATCCGCATGCGCAGCATTACCGCGATGTCACAGGCCGGCGCTTATCAGGCCGGTTTGATAACGAGCAATGTCTTGGTTGCCATGCCAGCAAGCGCGAGCGGCTGGAACAACACACCAAACATAAACAAAATTCTGCCGGAAGCTTGTGCACCTCCTGCCACATGCCTTATTTGCAGCATCGCGGCATCGGTGATCAAATCCGTTTCGCGCGTTCGGATCACTCCATTCCCATCCCGCGCCCGGCCTTCGATGCACAACTCGGCATTGAGAATGCCTGCCAGCAATGCCATCCGGACAAAAGCATTGCAGCGTTGGAAGCTCAGGTCAACACATGGTATGGGGAACTCAAGCCGCACAAACGTATTGTGCAGGGTTTGTTGGAGATCGATCCTAACACAAATTTTGAAACGGCGGCGCAAATGCTCTTGCAGCCGGAGGCAAATCACGCCATGGCGCAGATGGCGGCCGTGAGTTATTTCGCCAAAACTTTTCTGCGTCCGAATATGACAACGACAGACACGATGGTCGTCCGGCGCCTCAAAGCCTTTGCGCAGTCGCCTGATCTCGATTTAAAGGCGCTGGGCTTGATGAGTTTGCACTATAGCTTTGGCAAAGACGCCGAGGTGCGGTCATTCTTGATTCGAACGTTGCGAGACTTGGGCGAGAACGAGCATGCGGTGCGCAGCCGATGGGCCTTGGCGCTGGATTATCTCGGCACTCAATTCAGCAGCCGGGGTGATTTTGCAAATGCGCTCGAGGTGTTTCAAATGGCGCTTGCGATCAAACCGGATGATCCGTTCATTTATGTGAATCAGGGCAATGCCTACGGCAATCGCGGCGATCTCAACAACGCCATTCGTTCCTTCCAAAATGCCCTCGCATTGGATTCCACCAATGTGATGGCGCTGACCAATCTCGGCACCGCCTACGCGCAGCAACGCAACACGGAAGCTGCAATTGCAGCTTACAACAAGGCAATTCATTTTCGCCGGCATGAAAGCTCGGGCTACTTGTTGCTGGCAAGATTTTATCTGGAACTCGGACGGATCGAAGAGGCGCGAGCAACACTAAATGCGGGTATTACCACTGCACTGGAGGCGAGTGAGTTGCGTTGGCTGTTGCGGGAGATTGAACGCATGTAATGTTTCGGCGCACAAGCCGAATAGCAAACGATGGCTGCTCCTACACGAGAATTATTCCACTAAAATCGCATATCAAAAAACCTGTAAAATCGCGTCGTTGCTGCGCAGCGGAATTTTAAGATAGGCGGGAGCCGGTTCGAGATTTTGCGGATCCTGGCCCAGGCTTTTCAACAATGCCTCGGGCAATTCGTTTTGCTTGATGAAAAAATAGGGAATGACGCGGTAATTGCCGGGAGTCAAAAACAATTCGCGAAAATTCGCGCCGTTCAATTGAAAAATCTGGCGGCGGCTGGTGGGTTCGGCGCCAACGCGAATCGTTTCGCGTGTGTGCGCGCCGATGTCAGGAATATCGATATGAATCTCGCCGGTTTCGGCATTCTCAAAAAACAGCCCGCCGAGCAAACCGCCAACCGACTTTGGAATGATGACCGTAACGGTATCCAGCGTCGCTTGAAACGTCACTTGCGCATCAATGCCGCCGAGATAATTTTGGGGAACGCTGGGCGGATCAACAAGCAACTTAACGTTCAGAATCTTGAACAGGCGAATCGGCTTCTTTAGTTCGCCGTTGGTATACACATCGGCTTGGCCATACAAGAAACGCCCGTTTTGCACGACGGCTTCAACGGAGTGCACGCCGTAGTTTGCAACATAAAAATATAGCCGGTAAACTCCGGAGACTCTTTCCGCTTCCAGCGTTCTGGGTAATTCTAACTCAAAGCGTCCAGCCACATCCGTCCATGTCGAAAGATTCAGCCCTTCCAGCCAGACATAAACGCCGGCTCGCTTGTCCTGGAGATCATTCAACTGCACTTCACCCGCAAGCGTGCGCGCTTCGGTTTCAATTTCATTGTCAAACGGCGAATTCGTGCAATACGTCAAACAACTGGCGGCAAGTAAAATAGCGGCGGCCCGTGCCCAGCGAAGAGAAGCCTTCATGGCAGACACCTCGGCGCAGGATTTCTGCGCCAATAATCATCCAGAGTGATGCTGAACAAACAGAATATATTCCGCAGGTGGATTACGCATTATTGCAACAGCCGTTCCCACAGATCGTCGTGCAGTTCATCACGTTTGGTTGAGTGCACGAGCAGGTATTCACCGTAACCGTTGCGATCGATAAAGACGAATTCAACGCCTTTTTCAATCGAGAAGTATCGCCAAACTTCGTGCGCTTTGGAATCAACTTCCGCAGGATAGCGCTCGATCTCATCCGGTTTGGAGTAGAGAATAAACACGCGCCCGCGATCGGTGCGCCAGCCTTCTTTGCCCAGCGCGGAATACTCCTGATTCGCCATTTTCACGCGGCGCAGATATTCCGCTCGCCGAATGGCGGGTTTGTCCGCGCGGCCCTGCTCGGCATCCGCCCAGAATTTAGCCAGAAACTCGCGCTTGGCGTCAGCCGAGGTCAACTGACCGAAGATTTTCTTCTCCTCCGCCAGCGCCAGATATTGCGCGGTGCGAAACTCGGCCGACAATTCTTCCTCGGACAATGCGGAAAAATCTTTGCGCATTTGCTCGATACCGGAAAGTGCGGCCACTTGCACGTGAGGATTCAATAAAAAGAACGTCTTCTCGCTTTTGGTCAACTCCACGCCGGCTTGATCTGCAACGATACAACGCAAACTATATTTTCCGGAGGGCAGTGCTGTCACCATCTTGTTGTCGACAATCATGCCGCTGCTGCCGCTATATTTTTGCTCGCGCGGTTTTTCATAAACAATTTTACCGTCACTGTCAACAATTTGCGTGTTAATGGTATAGGAGGTATTGGGGGTGAGGCGGTATAATTCCGCATAATAAAACAACACCGGCGAGGTTGAAACGCCGAACAGCGGCTCGGGCTGCGGCACGACTTCCAGCGCATTTTTGTAAAACAGATCGGCTTTGTTTTGTGAGGGGGCGATCTTTTTGCAAAGCTCCAAATCGCTCAGCATGACAGCCGGCCCATAGGCGGGGATATTCACCTGCGCTTTTGCGGTCACTTTGCGATTCGGCGCGAGCGAGTCCACTGCCGTGACTTCCAACGTATAGTCGCCTTGCGGCAGTACGAAGCCGGTTTGCGTAACGAACGGAAAGCGATACCACGTCGCAGCGGTATCCGCTTCGGCAAGATGCAACGCCATATTTTTGTCCGCCACGGCTTGCTCAGCGCCGGCTCGCAAAAGGCGTGTTGACAGGGCGATGCCGGCATGAAATTTTCCCTGCTGTTGCATGAACGTCAGCAGGCGCGGATGAAAGCTGTAATAAACTTCAAGGTAGCCGGATTTATCGTCCTGGCGGAAGCGCGCGTAATCAACATGAAATTGCAAAGCGCCCGCCGGCGCCAGGGTTTGCGCCGGCAAAGGCTGGCCGAGCATCAGCGCCACCAGTGCAAGCCAGACAATTTTTCTCATATGATTTTCCTTCCATGAAAACTCACTGTAAACGGATTTTTTGAATAAGCAGATAACGCATAAGTCGGCATCCGCTTTATTCGTTCGATCCGCATACAGAAAAATTTCGCTTCAAAAGCAAAGATCTCATGTTATTGGACGAAATTGAACGAGACGAAGGCACAACAAATTAATACGAAATCAAATTTGCCAGCAAGCGGTAAGCGCCAGGCTGCACATTCAGCCACTGCGGGGTCAGGGCCAAATCAACATACGTCATTTTGCCCTGGCCGAGCTTGCGCGTCAGCAACAGCGGCGTTCCCTGTCCCGCCGCTGTCACAGGCATTTCAACGCCGTCTTTTTGGCCAAGCGAGACGAAATTGTAACCGCGCCGGTAAAGCCAGCCCTCCCAATCTTGCGCTGTCAGGCGATTGGGCGAATTGAGCACCGGATGTTGCTCGTCATTTTGCAGCGGGAAACTCTCATCGAACTGTTGCGTGGCCGCTAATTGCAAACCGTCCCACAGCGGCGCGCGGTTCCACGATTCAGGGTCTTGCGCAAGGATGATCACATGTCCCCCCTTCTCGGCAAACGCCTGAAGTGAGGCTTTCTTGTCTCGGAAGCGCGTTTCCAATGTCAAGGCGCGACGGTCTACTATAATGACGTCCAGCGAATCCATTTGTTGTATGCGTTCCGGGTTGACCACAAGATTGGCGCTTCTTACCGTCAGGCGGCGCAAGGCCTCTTTCAACAAGGTGTTATTGGCCGGGGTGAAAATGCCGATACGGCGATTGCGGTCAATCTCCGCGCGAAACTGCCGGGCGGCAAACTGGGCAACTTCATCGCCGTCGATCGTAACCGGAAAAATATGCGTGCCCTCCTCCACTTCCTGCGGCCAATCCAGATAAAGCGTCAGGTATTGCTCGGCCTCCTTGAAACTCAAACGGAAAAGGCCGGGGTTCGAGGTTACCGCCTCATGCGACACGCCAATGGTGTCGGCGACGCCGTCGCGCGAGTAATTCTTCATGCGCAATTCGATTTTCTCGCCCGGAATCGCGCGCACGATCGGCGTCAACACCTCGACAAGAAAACGCGGGGCGTAATACATGCGTTGATTGATGGTCTTGATGAAACTCTGCTCGCGGTTGGAGCTGCGATGCACCACGTGAAAAGTGATTTTATGCGACGCTTGCGGCGCCTGCAAGCCAAAAAGATTTTGTGGAGTGTTGAACGGCAGGCTTTGCGGCGAGAGCAGGGTGAAAATCTCGCCGGGCTGGTAAGCAAAGCGCCGTTCCAGAGATTCATTCACGGCCCAATTTTCAGGCAGTGCGCTGAAGTTTATGGAGGTGTCGCCAATTTCCGAAAGGCCGGTAACGTTTTTGATCGTAAGACTGGTAACTTGCACCACGGTCAACGCGGTGTCGGCGATGGTATAATCCACGTTAACGTTGAGCAGGTTATTCCGCAGCCGGTCGAGGTTCATTTTCCAGGCGTAGAGCATGCGCTCTTCCAGGCTGCTCAACCTGTTTCGAAACGTGATATGAATGCTCACCGAATCGATCGCAGTCAACAGCGCCGGTCCAAGCTCCTTTCTCGATTTTTCCCGCGCCGCTGATGCAAGCTGCGTCATTCGTCCGGCCATGCTGCGCAAATAGCGGAAGCTGGCAAAATCAGGATAGTTTTCCGTCAGTGTTTGCAGGGTGGCGCCGGTTTGCGGATGGAGCAGCGTGTAAGAAGGCTGCTGCGTTCCCTGCCAGGCTTTACGCTGATAGCGCAACGAAGCATATTTGGCGCCGGCTTCGTCAGCAATCGCTTGAAAGCTCTTCTTCCATTCCGGATGCTTGTCATCCACCGGCACGCGCACGCCGGACTTGGCGGGATCATCCACCCAAATGCGACCAACCTGCCAGAGAGAATCAGAATTTATGGCGACCGCGCTGCCGTTAGTTGGCTTGGGCTGAATTTTTTGCACGGCGTTCAGCAAATCCGAAAGCAAAACTTTCGTTTGCCAGCTTTGCTCAGGCGCAGCCCAATCGCGCGCCACCAGAATGATGTCCGGTTTATATTTGAGCAGAAGGCCGGCCAGGCGGGCGCTCAACGAGTCGCTGCGCCAGGATCTCCGCACCGCCAGAGAATCGCGCGCGGCCACGACCTCCGGCTGGCTGAGAAAGTGCGCCTCGCCGTTGAGATAAGCCAGCGCGGCATCGGCTTCCAAGCGCAGCGCGCCGGCAAGCTGATCCGGATAGGGTGTCCCGAGATCACTTTCGCCGGCCTCGCCATTGCTGACATAAGCGCTAGCGATCGTCGCGCCCTCGGCGAGACGAAGATAGGCTAGGGCCGCCAAATCTTCATACCCCGGGCGCAGAGCGAGAGACAACACGCGCACACCGCTTTGCAAATCCAGCGAAATTTGATGCAGAGCTTGCGGCCCGTTTTCAGGGAAATAATTCTGCGTCGCCGGATGCTTCTCGCAGGCTGCAAAAATGATGGTTAAGAGAACAGCGCTGATCCAAAAAAGCGAACGTAACGATCGAAAAAGTGTTTTCATTTCACGGCAGTCTTGGTTCAACCACATTTAGAGTTTTGTCTTGCCGCCTCCGGCGCTCTGAGTAACTGAATATTCTCCACGAACAGGGCTTTAAGGATCGACGATTAAACAACTTTCCCAATCTCCAACATAGACGCGAATCATCGCGAATTAAAAAGCATTAGCGACCATTCGCGTTGATTAGCGGTTTAAAGAAAATGAGTAAGTTATTTAAATGGCAATCCCAAGTTAACACTTTTGCCTTGTAAAGCAAATAACCATTTCGCCGAAACGCTAATCCATGCGCATACTGAAGATTTAAGGCGATTGGTTTTAAAACTCAAAAAAAAATCTGAAAGATCCAGACAGAATAACTTTTTGGCAGAATGATTTTGACATAATTTTGCCGTCAAATCATTCTGCCAATCCCAACGCGGGTAAACTGCAACTCATAATGAAATCGCCAACGGAAAAACTTTTATCGGTTGGGTTGTTTCTACCCGTTGGAAAAAAAATTCGGCTTTTAAGGCAACAATTTCACTTTAGAGGAACTAGGAATACAGAACAGCCCTACAAACGAAAGGCTGCCCGCGAGCGAGCAGCCTTTCTGAAAACAGGATAACCAATGCCAGTCGAATGCCGGCATAGAAACAATACAAATACCGTTCACTTAGTAGTCCTGCCCCTTGTGGGGCACTGCTGGAAGATTGAAATTTTTTGCTTTGGCATCGGCCCACAAGGGGCCGGGACTACGAACAAAATGCTAAGTGAACGGTATTAAGCTTAGAAGCCGAGCTTC
>QEVD01000664.1 GCA_003576975.1 Candidatus Zhuqueibacterota bacterium | reverse complement strand
GAGATCAGCGCCGGCGTTGGCGACGGGCGTAGCATTCACGGTGACAACAACTTCATCTATGTCGGTGTTGTTGTTGTCATCAGTCACGGTAACCGTGTAAGTTGTCGTGCTGGTTGGGCTGGCAGTGGGATTAGCGAGATTCGCGTCATCAAGGCCATCAATCGGAGTCCAACTATACGTGTATGGCGAAGTTCCTCCCGACGCGGTTGGTGCTCCGCCAATGACAGTAGAGGCTCCTGAGCAAATCGTTTTATCCACGCCGGCGTCGGCAATAAGATCGGGCGTATTAAACTCTGCAACCTGAAACTGGCCAAAGTTTCCCAGAGCGACGGCTTGCGTACTTGTTGTCGTGCGCACGCCCGTTGTTAGGTAAGTCCACGAGCCGCCGGCAAATCGCCCCACGTTCAAGGCATTGGCATTCACACCCACATCAATGTCATTGTTTGCAAAGTGGAATGTGGCATCGTATGTTGTGATGGAAAGGCCGCTCGCGGACATGATCCAATGGCGATTGATGCTCTTGGTGGCGTTAAAATCAGATGATGAGATATTCGGGTGATCTCCGGCAACGGTTCGCAAGGTCATTGTTCCCGCGCCGAATACGGAGGCGATGGTAATATCAACCGGCGCGTAGTCGCTGCCGGTACCGATTTCAAACGTGCGCATGACGTTTGAGCCGGTTGCAAAGTGTTTCTGCGCCGGCGGGAATAGTCACGCTGAGAAGGTTGGTCGTGTTAATATTGCCGCTCAAAAACGTCAGCGTGTTGTTCACCGTGAGGTTGTTTTGCAGAGTTACACCGGCTTCATTGTCGATTGTGACATTGAAAAACGCAAGCTGGCTGTTGAGCCGCATGCCCGAGCCGGCGGTTGTTGAGGCGTTGCCAAAACGAAATGTGCCACCGCTAATGCTTTTCGCGCCCGCGCCGCTGACACCGCCGATGAAAACATCGCTTGCTCCGCTGTTGCTGCTGCTATTGGCTTGTTCGATTGTCACGCCGCCGCCGGTCATGATAAATCGGCCCGTGGCATTCATGTTGAATCCCGCTATCGTGCTGCTCCCGTTTCCAACTGTTGTCACGACAACTTCACCGCCATTGATCAGCAAGCCGTTGCCTGCGCCGGAGCCGCTAACGCGTACTCGCCCCGCGAGTTTAAGAGTACCGCCGTTGATCGTGGCGACCGAAGATGAAGAACTCAAATCCAGTTCATTGCCCGAGCTGCTGCCCACAGTCATCTCGCCATCATCGATGATTAACGTTCCCTGCAACGTCAGCGAGCCGGAGCTGCCCCAATTCGAAACAGCGCCGGCATCATTGAGATGATAGCCGGCAGTCGCCGGTATCGTGGTATTGCCGGCAAACGGCGTTATCGTCGAGGCGCTGGAAATTTTAAATATTCCCTGCGACAACGTCAGGCCATCCGCAGCCATCGTGATCGGTGAGAGTGTTTCGAGTATACTGCTCGCGTCGTTCAGATTGACGGTCACCGTGTTGAAATTCGTAGTGACATTGCCAGTGACACTGCGAGAGCCGCTGCCATTGAACGCGACGTTGCCGCTGTTGTGATTGAATGCGCCGTTGTTGGTGAAATCGCGGCCGAGGGTGAGAATACCATTGGTGGAGTTCAGCGTATTGCCGGCGTCGATGGTGACAGTGCCGCGCGCGGTGCGGTTGTCTGAAAGCAGGTTCAGCGTTGTGCCGTTCGAGAGTTGTACGTTGTGCGGCACGCCAACACCGCTTCCCGCATTTATTGTCCATTCGGTGGAAGCATTATAACTGCCGCCGGTATGGTAGAGAAGGGTGGAGGAGCTACCATAAGTCGGCGCGTTGATATTCACATACCCGCCGGTGTCGAGGCGCAACGTGCCGTTGACCGTCGCGCTGGCGCCAAAGTCAACGCCGCCAGCTATCGTCACGGTATTGAAATCAATCGCGCCAGTGATCGCGCCGGAGCCGGCAAAACTCAGCGTACTGGCGCCCGGGTTGAACGTGCCGTTGTTGGTGAGAATGGCATTCGTTGCAAAAGTCAACTCGTTTGCGTTGCCGTTGAATGTGCCGCCGGCAATAATCGTAAGGTGTTTGGCCTCGCCGCCGGCATCCAAGGAAACCGTATGGCCGTTTTGAATGAGCACGTTCGAATTCGAATGCGGCGCAACGCCGCCGGACCAAGTCGAGCCTGTGTTGTAATCGCCTGAAGCGATGCTGGCAACGGGATAGGTATCTTCGTTTCCGATGAAATCAGGAGAGAGGTTATCGACCAACGCAAAACCGAAGTAGTGCCCAAAATCTCGATCATAGCCCTCCGGCTCGTTGGATTGTGGCGTCAGAAAGAACGTGCTCTCCACGCCGCCTTGTTCGTTGATCATCGCGCCGCAGACGTAAGCTTGCGAAGGATTGCCGAGATTGCTGCGCGGGATTTTGTATTCAACGAACGTGCCGCTTTGAAAAGCCTGCACGCCGCTGTTATTTCCGTCCGCCCAACTGCTGCCGTTCCACGACATCAAATCGGTGAAGTTATTATCCGTGCGCCAGCGGAAATGATGATCGGCGTTGAAGGGTAGGCCGGGCGTTTGGGTGTTGTAGGTTTCACCGGTGGAGCTGCCGTTGCCCGACAGCGGATTTTGCCGCGGATCGGAATCAATGTATAGCAAAACGAATTTTGTCGCGCTATTCGCCGCCACATCTGGTGCGCTGATGCCGAAATAAAAGTTGGAAGCATCCCAGGTGAAAAAATCGTTGTTGCCGTCGATTGTAATCGTGTGCGGACTGCCGGCAAAGACGGTTGGCATGCACAAAAAAACAACAATGCAAGCGCTACTCATTAATTTGAGAACTGCGCCACCGAGCACAAACGCGCTCAGACGCATCCAAATTTTTGCGGCAAAAGGCGTTTTACTCCCACGCCCAACGTTGTCAGCCAGCCGTTGCTTTTGTGCGAACATGGTCTACCCTCCATGAGTTTTGAGTTACGGTTCAATTTGTCAGAAACTACCGCTCGGGCGCTGTGAATTTTCAGATGATGTATTCACTTTTTCAACGTTTGGCTCCAACGATGAAAACACAAGAGCGCTCGAACAGTACTCTGAATCGTTAGTTTTTGAAAAATAAAAAACAAAACCGTCCGCGTTGGCCGCAGAAGGAATTTGAATAAAGATGCTCGAAATTGTGATCGCTGAAAGTAGATTAAAGCCGCGTCCAGGTAGGAGAGGGAGGACGCGCGCCTAAATGTGAAAAACACCGCCCAGAAACATTGAACACTTCTAAGAATTTTTGCTGAGCATGCAACAAAAAAAGTCGGATTTGGTGGAGGCCAAACCCGACTTTTTCAACTATGCCGATGTTTATTTTTCCAACAGCATTTTTCGCACCGCGACAAAATCACCTGAGCGAATCTGATAAAAGTAAACGCCGGTTGACACCGCTTGTCCGCTGGCAGTTCTCGCGTTCCACGTCACCGTATGCTGGCCCGGCGGCATAAAGCCGTCAACCAGTGTTTGCACAAGCTGGCCTTGCACATTGAAAATGCGCAAGGTGACTGGCGCCGTCCAACCCTGCGGCACTTCGAAACGAATGCGCGTTTCAGGATTGAAGGGATTGGGATAATTCTGCGCCAGTGTGAATGCGGTCGGAACGGAACCGTCGTTGCGATGGCCGCCCGCCACGCCGGTGCCGGTATCATCAACCTTGAAATCCGTGATCAAGAAATCGGCGTTGGCATCTTCCGGGCCGAAGGCTGTGACCACGTATTCATTGTTGCCGGTGCCGAGATACTCGAACAGATCGATGCTGCGCTTGCCAAAAGCAGGCATAAAGTAAGTGTTGCCATCGCGGCCCTTGCCCTCTGCGCCTGCAATCAAATTGACTTCGTGTTGATTGATCTTCATGGAGATCCGTTCCAACCCGCGATTGTCCACATACAGATAACGATCGGCAGGCGGC
>QEVD01000663.1 GCA_003576975.1 Candidatus Zhuqueibacterota bacterium | reverse complement strand
GTTAAAGGAGATAAAGAAAATGACAGAGCCTTTATTTTCCAACATCAAAAAATCGCGCGCCTATCAAGAGATCGCCGAGGAGGTTGAGCAAGAGCTTACATCGAAGATTGAACAAGAGCTTGCGCCGAAAATTGAACAAGAGCTTGCGCCGAAGATTGCGCAAAACAAGGCGCGCGAAATTGCCAAATCGCTATTGCGCAAAAAAATGAGTGTCGATCTGGTCGCCGAAGTCACCGCCCTTTCCAAGAAGGAGGTTCGCGCGCTGAGCAAGGAATTGCCCGGCCACAAAAATTAGTTTCACATCCTCGCCACAATTCTGTTGCGCCGGCAATAATCCCGAACAGGATTAGCGCCTGAAAGTGCTGCAACACGAATAACTCCATCTTGCGCACATCGCGCCGCCTACTGCGGAGATGCCATGCCCTTAGTCGTTGCCCTCGCCGGTATTCTGTTTCTCCTCTTTCTTGTCATTCGTCTCAAGCTGCAGGCATTCACCGCGCTTTTGCTCGTGAGTTTGCTGGTGGGCGTCGCGGCGGGCATGCCCTTGAATACCATTTTGGATTCCATCAAAAAAGGCATGGGGGATACGTTGGGGTTTGTGGCCGTCGTCGTCGGCTTAGGCGCCATGTTCGGCCGCATGCTGGAAATTTCCGGCGGCATCGAACGCCTCGCACGCGGCCTGCTGGAAAAATTCGGAGAATCTCACGCGCAATGGGCGTTGGCGTTGACCGGCTTCATTGTGTCGATTCCGATTTTCTTCGACGTCGGATTTATCCTCATCGTGCCGCTCGTGCATGGACTCACGCGCAAAACCGGGCATTCCCTGCTGTATTATGGCATTCCTTTGCTCGCGGGACTCGCGGTAACGCACTCGTTTGTTCCTCCCACGCCCGGGCCGATCGCAGTTGCTGAGTTGTTGCACGCCGATCTCGGCTGGGTGATTCTCTTCGGCCTTCTTGCCGGCATTCCCGCAATGATCATCGCAGGCCCTCTCTTCGCCAAATATCTTGCCAAACGCATTCACGTCAACGTGCCGGATTATTTTGATTTGCAAAGCCCAATACATGATCGCGAAAAAGATTTGCCCGGGTTTGGCGCCGTCGCGGGCATTATTTTCATTCCGTTGTTTTTGATACTACTGAATACCATCTCGAGCGCGGCGCTGGACGAAGGTATCTTACGCGAAGTTCTGGCATTCGCCGGCCATCCGTTCGTTGCTCTACTTATTGCAACGCTGCTGGCTTTTTACATTTTCGGCACCCGGCGGGGATTTTCCTCAGAGGAGGTGCAGAGTCTGGCGACCAAGGCGCTGGAGCCGGCGGGCATCATTATTCTCGTCACCGGCGCCGGCGGTGTATTCAAACAAATTTTGATTGACTCCGGTGTGGGCAAGGTTTTAGGCGAGATGATGTCCGCCTCCGGCTTGCCGCCGCTGTTACTGGCTTTTCTCGCGGCCGCCATTATCCGCATTGCGCAAGGCTCGGCCACGGTGGCAATGATCACCGCCGCCGGCATCATGTCTCCCATCGTGGCAACGTTGGAGTTGCAGGGCGCAATTTTGGGTTTGATGGTGATCGCGATTGCCGCCGGCGCTTCCATCGCCTCGCATGTGAACGACTCCGGCTTTTGGCTGGTCAATCGCTATTTTGGTTTGAGCGAGAAAGAGACGCTGCGTTCCTGGACGATAACCTCGACCTTGATTGCAGTGGTGGGATTCGCAATGGTTTTTGCGATATCCTTGTTTGTGGCGTAACCGCCACCGCATTCTGATTAGATATTGGCATTGCCTGCCATCGCCAACGAATCAACAACATTTTTCTTAAAACATAAGCCCAACAACTCGATCACAAAAATTCTGCAACACCGGAAAGCTTCTGGCAAAGCTTGCAATTTCGATAACTCGGCTTCATTCTTTCTGCTTTGCATGATTTCATCTGATTTTTTGCTGTGCGCGTTTTTAACTCATTTCGATGGGAGCGCAACATGAACTATAGACGCTTTGGCCGTACCAATTGGCAGGTTAGCGAGATTGGTTATGGCATGTGGGGCATGGGAGGTTGGACGGGTTCGGATGATCAAGAGTCGATACAAAGCCTGCAACGCGCGGTGGAGTTGGGCTGCAATTTCTTCGACACAGCATGGGCTTATGGCGCGGGAAAAAGTGAAGGCCTGCTCGGCC
>QEVD01000069.1 GCA_003576975.1 Candidatus Zhuqueibacterota bacterium | reverse complement strand
TAGATTCATGAATCTGTGCTGACTATAGAATGAAATCCTGTATTTTGCAGTACAGCTTTGGCAAGTCTTGCGCCAGAAATTCACGTCAATCTGAGATTTGATTATTTTGAAATTAGAGCAAACCAGTATGAACCTGCACGCGGAGGTTTTCTCACTTTCAAGAAACAAGTCTGGCCATTTTTCTTGTTTTTGCATGACCCTTCAGAGTGCCGCCGTTTCGAAAATTTCTGGACTATTTGCAGGTTCAATAAAACTATGGTCTTCTCTCCTGCGTGGTTTTTAACCGAGTTGGTGTTTTTTGTCTTTTTCTATTACTCTACTCGAATTTCAGCGGCATAGTTATTGATTAAGATGATTATCGTGCAGCACATTTACCAAATCCGAGTTTTGGCGAGCGCGGAATTACAGCAATGCTGTTGCGAGGTGCAGCAGTTGATCAAGGACGAAGCCGTCACGCGCGAACGTTTTCTGATATATTATTCTGTCGCGCAAGGCTGTGAGCAGTGATATGCTATGACTACTCTTGTTGAAAAAATGCTACCCCCGGCGCATGCGCAAACCATTTTGGACAGCGTCGCCGACGGCGTATTCACCGTCGATGAGAAAATGCGCATCACTTACTTCAATCGCGCCGCGGAAAAAATCACCGGCGTTTCCCGCGAGGAGGCGATTGGACAGTACTGCTTCGAAATCCTGCGCGCCAATGTTTGTGAACGAACCTGCTCGCTGCGTTGCTCATTTGAAACCGGCAAGGAAACCATCAATCGCCACGTCAACATCCTGCGCGCGGATGGCAAACAGATTCCGATCAGCATCAGTACCGCGGTGCTGCGCGATGACAACGGTAACATCGTTGGCGGCGTCGAGACGTTTCGCGACCTTTCCACGCTCGAAGAATTGCAGAAAGAAATCAAGCGCGCTTACACCTTTGAAGATATCGTTGCCAAGAATCATCAAATGCTGAAAATTTTTGATTTTCTTCCCAATCTCGCTGAAAGTGAAAGCACCGTTTTGATTCAAGGCCCGAGCGGCTCTGGCAAGGAACTGTTCGCGCGCGCGATCCACAATTTGAGTGCGCGCCGGCGCGCCCCGTTCGTTCCGGTGAACTGTGGCGCGTTGCCGGATACGTTGCTGGAATCCGAGCTTTTCGGATATGTCAAAGGCGCTTTCACCGACGCCAAGAAAGACAAGCCCGGCCGCTTTGCTTTGGCGCAAGGGGGCACGATCTTCTTGGATGAAGTTGAAAGCCTCACGCCTGCAATGCAGGTGAAACTGCTGAGAGTCTTGCAGGAACGCGAGTTTGAGCCGTTGGGCGCAACCGCTTCTGTCAAGGCAGATGTCCGCGTGATTGCCGCCACCAAAGACGATCTCGCCGCGTTGGCAGCAAAAGGCGATTTTCGCGATGATTTGTATTTTCGTCTGAATGTGGTCAAGCTGCTATTGCCGGCCTTGGTGGAACGGCGGGACGATATTCCGCTGCTGATCGATCATTTCATCGAAAAATTCAACCGCAAAATGGGCCGGCACCTTGCGCGCGTTTCCGAGGAAGTGCTGGGCGCGCTGCTGCAATATGATTTTCCAGGAAACGTGCGCGAGTTGGAAAACATTATCGAGCATGCCTTCGTCATGTGCCGGGGCGAAGAAATCCAACTTCACCATCTGCCGCCGGAATTTTCCCAATTCAAACCAACGCCGCACGAAACCGTGTCCACGCCGCTGCCGTTGCAGGATGCCGAACGCCAAACGATTCTCACGGCATTGGAAGAACACAATTGGAACAAAGTTGCAACCGCGGCTGCACTCGGGTTGCATCGCACCACGCTGTGGCGAAAAATGAAACAGTGCGGTTTGATTTGAGGTGTTGCAATTTCGCATCTGTTGCGTTTTATAAGTTGCAGGCCTGCAACGCGACCGCCAATTTCCTCCCTGATTTCTGATTGCGCGCTTTCTCCCATCTCTTATTGATTCTTCAAGTTATCTCTTTCAGTCTGCTGTGGCGCGGCTGTTGCGTTACCTTGCGCAGTAATAGGAACGACAGCCCATGAAAACCATTGCCATCACCGTTTTTGGCACCCGCGTTTCGTCGCGTTTGGATTGCGCCGAAGGTGTGCTGCTGGTGACGCTCGACGGCAACGCCATCAAAAATCGCGAACAGGTGCGTCTGGTGCAAACCAACCCCTGGGAGAAAATCAACACGCTACTGCAATTGGGTATTGATGTTTTGATTTGCGGCGGCGTGCCGGATATCTACGCGAACAAGCTGCGCGATAGCGGTATGCAGCTTGTCCCGTGGGTTCGCGGCGAAGCCGAAGAAGTGCTGTCCAATTTTCTCGCGGGCAAATTGAGCAAACGCGAGGCAGTGCAGCAAAGGAGAATCTGATGCGAAGCGTAAAACTGTTTGTTTATCTCGTACTGCTGGCCTGGCCCGCGCTGCTTGCGGTGCAAAACGCTGGAGCGCAGACCGGCGCGCTAAATGAACCGCCTGTGGCCGGCGTAAATGCGCAGGACAGCATCAAGCAGAAGATCGCTGCTTTGGAGGCCAGAATCATCAGCCTAGAACAAGAGAAAGCGAAGGCCGAACAGCAATCCGAAATGGAAAAACTCCGCAAGGAAGCGGCAGAGGCGACTGCTGCCGAAACGCAAGCGGGCAAAACTCCTGAAATCAAAACCTTCACCAGCGGCGAACGCCAGCAACAATCGCTGAATCCCAATATTAGCGTCACAGGAGATTTCCTGGGCTACTTCAGCGATCTTGAGGTTGAAGAACACGAGCACGCCGCTGATGAACATAGCCACAGCGTCATCGGCGGCAAGCAGTTCCTGTTGCGCGAAGCGGAGTTTCACATCGTTTCAACTTTGGACCCCTACACCCGCGCAAAATTCTTCCTGGGTGTGCCGGGCGGCGGCACCTTGCACATCGGCGAAGCTTACATGGAATTTGTCAATCTGCCCGCAAACCTCGGATTGAAAATTGGAAAGTACCGCACGCAATTCGGCGTGCTCAATCGCTGGCATGCGCATGGCTTGCCGCAAGTTGACCGGCCGCTTGTGCTCACGCAATTCTTGGGAGAAGGATTGAGCGGTTTTGGCATTGCCGGCAATGTTCTGCTGCCGAAGCTGTGGTCGCATGTGAATGAATTGGATGTCGAAGTCATCTACGGCGGCGACGGCGTCAGCTTCACAAATGAAGGCAGCAAGCCATGGGTGGCCGTGGGCCATTTGAAAAACTATTACGATCTTACCACCAATACTTATCTCGAGCTGGGCTTCTCCGGCGCTTACGGCCACAACGATCACGAAGCCGAGTTGCAGACGATTATGGCAGGCGTGGATTTGACCTACAAGTGGGTTCCTGCCGGACGTTCGAAATATCGCACGTTTGAATTTCGCAACGAACTCATCTTCAGCCGGCGCGAAGGACAATTGGAAGAGGTCAACAGCTTGGGATTCTATTCTTATATCGAAAACAAATTGAACGCGCGCTGGTGGGTCGGCTTGCGCTTCGATTACGCCCAACTGCCTGAATCTAACGACGAGCATGCTTGGGGTCTTTCGCCTCATCTTACGTTCTGGCAAAGCGAATTCGTGTTCATGCGTCTCCAGTTTAGCCATGTCAAACGGCATGACGGTGACAAGGAGAATGCGCTTTTGCTACAGTCGGTGTGGTCCATGGGGCCGCACAAGCATGAGGCGTACTGAAAGCAGCAGTGTGGGAATGGTGGAGTAATGGAATTGCGAGTGATGAGGCGATGAAGCCTGGCAACAATTGATTGAAGGAGAATCGAAATGCGAAATGCAAACCGGAAATGGGTAACGGCGTTTGCCCTGGCATTGGCCGTGGTTTTGGCTTTCGGGCAAGCTGGTTACGGTCAACCTCATGAAGAACAGCAAAGCCCGGCGATGCAAGAACGATCGCGGAACGGAACCCCAATAACAGTCATCACCAGCCTGCCGAGCTATGCTTCGATTGCGCAATTCGTCGGCGGTGATTTGGTCGCAGTGGAATCCATTTCCGCGGGAAATCAAGAAGCGCACTTTGTGCAGCCCAAGCCGAGTTATGCTTTGAAGATGAACAAGGCCGACTTGTTCATCACCACCGGCCTGGATTTGGAACTGTGGGTGCCGGCGTTGTTGGACAAGGCGCGCAATCGCAACATCATGGAAGGCGCAACTGGCTACGTGAGCGCGGCCACCGATGTTCCGATGCTGGAGAAGCCCGAGACCAATCCCGATCGCGCGCTGGGTGACGTGCATATCTATGGCAATCCGCATATTCACACCAGTCCGGTCAATGCCAAGATCATCGCCGAGAATATTCTCGTCGGCTTGAAGAAAGTCGCGCCTGAGCACGTCGCAGCTTTCACCACCAATTATGCCGCTTTCTGCGCTCGCATCGATCGTTCTTTGTTCGGCGCGGAACTGGTGGAGATTCTCGGGGGAGAGATGTTGTCCAAAATGCTGCTCTCCGGCACCTTGTTTGAATTTCTGCAAACGAAAGAGTATCACGGAGAAAAGCTGATCGACAAACTGGGCGGCTGGTTGCAGGAAGCCATGCCGCTGCGCGGCCGGAAAGTCATTTGCTACCACAAGGACTGGAGCTACTTCACGCGCGATTTCGGTTTAGCGGTGGTCGATTACATCGAGCCCAAGCCGGGAATTCCTCCGACCACCAAGCATGTCAAAGAGATGATCGACAAGATTACCAGCCAAAAACTGCAAGTCTTGATCGTGGCAAATTACTATGAAAAGAACACGCCCAACATGATTGCCGCGCGCACAGGCATCAAAGCGGTTTTTATCCCTCTCGACGTCGGCGGCGAGCCGGGCGTGAACACGTATTTTGACTTGATTGATTATTGGATTGATAAACTCAACGAGGCCTATGAAACGCAAACGGGATTGATGGATTGAGGACGGGAGCGCGGACTTTCTAGTCCGCGATACGTTGGGGGGACTAAAAAATCCACAGGCCACTTTGGTGATTTGAGGAGTACGTTATGCTTGAACTCATCCTTTTCATGTTGCCACCGCTGGTGGCATGTTTGGCAATCGTGGCGATTCATGCCTATCTGGGCATTCACGTGCTGCAGCGTGAAATCATCTTTGTCGATTTGGCGCTCGCCCAGATTGCGGCGCTGGGCACCACCGTGGGCCTGCTTCTGGGTATTCATGCGGAAGACAATGCCTCCGTGCTGTTCTCCTTTGGCTTCGTGTTTCTCGGCGCCGCAATTTTTGCCATGACCCGCATGCGCCGGCAAATCATTCCGCAAGAGGCCATGATTGGTATTGTGTATGCGATTGCGACTGGCGCTGCCATTCTGGTGGCTGATCAGTCCCCCGGAGGAGCAGAACATATCAAAGAAATTCTGACTGGCACTCTGCTTTGGATCACCTGGCCGGAGATCTGGAAAATTCTGGCGGTCTATGCCGTGGTCGCGGCCTTTCATTGGGCGCTGCGCCGGAAGTTCATTTTGATTTCGGAGAACTATGAGCACGCAGTGGCCGAACAAGGCTGGTTGGTAAAGTTTTGGGATTTTCTCTTCTACATTTCTTTTGGCGTCGTGATTGTGCTCTCGGTGCGAGTGGCAGGCATCATGTTGGTGTTCTCTTTTCTGGTTGTGCCCGCTGCCATTAGCATGCTGTTCTCCCAGCGTTGGCGCACCAAAATGCTCATCGGTTGGTGCGTCGGCACAATCGCGAGCCTGGCCGGCCTTTATACCTCATACCGGCTCGATTTTCCCAGCGGCCCGACCATTGTGTGCTACTTGGGGCTGTTGCTGATTCTGGCATGGCCTCTTCGAGCATTATTGCGACGGCCGGTTCACAAGGTGAAGACAATTGCCGCCCCGCACGAAGCAGAAATCGGTGGAGCATGATGCGGAAGTCAGTCAAGTTTTGCTAGGCACATCATGGAAGCGCTCGAAAACAAATGGCGGTCACTTTTTGAAAAAGCAACGGTGGAAAGCCATGCCGGCCTCGTCGTGGCAGAGGAGGGCTACTATCTCCTTGCCGCTCCAAGTTCTTCCGAGATGCCGGCCTGGCTCAAGGAGAGAGCCAAGACCGAGTTGCATTTCCTCCAAAGCCGCCTCCCCGATCAAGAGTCATGCGTATCTCTGATGCTGAACAAGCAAAAGGATTTTGGCTTGGCGCTGCAGCATGATTATCACGCCTGGGCAAAAGACTATGCCGCGAAGATCGATGCCAACGAGCTTTGCGCCGAGACGGTGGTGAATCTTGCGGTATTTGTGAGGAGATTTAACGAGCTCGCCGGCAGGCAGGGGCTGGCAATTTGGCGCGACCAAGAGGACGAAAAATTTGTGGAAGTCATTTGCGACGCTTTTCGACAACCGGTGAATCTCTATGCGGAAGTCGCGCAGATGGTGCTCTCCGCCAGTTCCATGGCAGATGAGATCGAAAGCCTGCTGCATGACATGAAAGAAAACTGCCGAATGCTGCATAATTACTTTCAGACATTTACTCACATTTTCTCCGGATATCGTGTCTTCGTGGGTGACCATTATTTTGTGGTAAGCGCGGGCGAGCAAACACTGGCACCGGCTTTCAATTACTGGTCTCTGCTCGATCAGGCGATCAACCAGGACCAGGTTTTCTGGCAGGGGGTTACTGCGATAAAGGATCTTTTGAGCTTTGTTGCCGGTGCGAACCAAAGCCCGCAATGAACCGCCCGGCACATGAACTTGAGAGAAGGAATGTGCAATGAAAGCGAAGTGGATCACACGTGGTGCGCTCGCGTTGCTGGCAGCTTTCATGATGTCAATGATTGCCTGCCGGCAAAGCCGGACGGTGACTGAGTCAGGACTGCCGGCAGGGTGGCAGTTCACGCTGGCGGAAGGTGACGCCGCTGCCGGGCGGGCTGCTTTCATGGAATTGCGCTGCTACATGTGCCACAACGTTAGTCTTCCTGGTGATGATTTTCCCGAAAGCAAACCCGGGGTCGGCCGCAATCTGAGAGTCATCTTCGCCGGCCTGCCGAAGGAATATGCCGCACAGTGCCTCATGAATGTTCATATCATCGTTCCGGATCCCTGTTTTGACACGCAGGCGGCTGCAAGCGCAACCGGTCCCACGCAACATCAACTCACGGTAAAGGAGCTGACAGACTTGGTTGCCTTTCTCAAGAAACAGCCGGAGCGGAAATGAGATGAGCCGCGGTGCGCGTTCTGCCAGGAGCTGGTCGAGCTACAGAAGCAAATTAAAAATTTGCTGCACACCAAAGTTCGCCGGATCAAGACGCTTGGTGAATTGACGGCGAGCATCCGAAAGTGGTTTGATGATGAATCAGAAGCAAACATGCTTTGACGAAACACCATTATGTTCATTCAAGAAATAATCCGGCAAACTCTGCAGGTTACGATCCTGGTGTTTCTCATGATGATCGTAATCGATTTCATCGACGTCAAAACGCGCGGGCATTTTCGCCGGCTCATGAAGGGCGGCCCCTGGCGGCAGTATACTGTCGCTTCGTTTCTGGGCGCGACGCCGGGATGCGTCGGCGCCTTCATGAACGTCAGCATGTACATCCACGGCTTTTTGAGTTTTGGCGCCATCGTAGCGGGCATGATTGCCACTTCCGGCGATGAGGCCTTTGTCATGCTGGCGAAGTTTCCCTTGCAAGCCCTGCTGCTGTTTGGAATTCTCTTCGTTGTCGCCATTCCGCTGGGCCGGCTCTCGGATTGGCTGGCGAAACTGCTGCACATCGTTCCCTGCAAGGACTGCGATCTCCACGAGATTCATCAGGAAGAAAACGTTCGCGGCCACTATTTGAAAGAGCACATCTGGAAGCACATCGTCAAGCGCCACCTCTGGCGCGTGTTGCTCTGGACGTTTTTTGCGCTGCTGCTGGTGCAACTTGGTCTGCGCTATTGGGAATTGGAGAGCTTTGTCAAAGAGAATATGGCTCTGGTTCTGTTGCTGGGCGTGCTCATTGGCATCATCCCGGAGTCCGGGCCTCATCTGATTTTTGTGATGATGTTCGCGGACGGTTTGATTCCCTTTTCCGTGTTGTTGGCCAGCTCCATCTCGCAAGATGGTCACGGCATGCTGCCGCTTTTGTCCTATACCGTGCGCGACACGCTGTTGATCAAGGCGTTCAATGTTGGCGCTGCCTTGTTGGTCGGAGGCGTGGCCTACTGGTTGGGGTGGTGATCAAAGCAGTAAAGCTGACAACTAAAATATCATGCTGAAAACATCTTGTTCATCTCAAGCGCCGTGCCCGCTATTAAACAAGATCTCTTTGGGATGATATGGAAGTGTTACTTGCCGGACGAATTCCCGAGTGGGAGAGAACGCTGGATCAAGAAGTGCAAATGACTTTTTCAGGAACCAACTTATGAAAACGAACTCGATACACAAATCAACCAGGGCAATTCACGTCGGCGGATTGAAAGATGCAGTATTCGGAGAAGTTTCCGTCCCGATTTTCCAAAGCTCAACTTTTTCATTCCCCAGCGCCGAGGACGGCGCCGCGCGTTTTGCCGGAGAGCAATCAGGCTACATTTATACGCGCATGGGTAACCCAACCATCAACGCGCTGGAAGAATGTATTGCCGCATTGGAAAACGGTTACGCCGGCATGGCGACTGCTTCGGGCATGGCTGCCATTACCACGGTCTATCTGGCATTGCTCGGCCAAGGCGCGCACGTGGTCGGCACGGATTCCGTTTATGGCCCGACGCGTGTGGTGTTGGAAAAGGAATTCTCACGCTTCGGTGTGGAAGCAACGTTTGTTGACACTTCGAATGTGGATAATCTCAAACGTGCCATCCGTGCCAACACGCGAATGATCTTTGTCGAAACACCGGCGAATCCGACCATGGCAGTGACCGATATTCGTGAAGCCGCAGATATGGCGCACCGGCATGATGCCATCATGGTGGTTGACAACACCTTTGCCAGTCCCTATTTGCAACGTCCCTTGGATCTGGGCGCCGACGTGGTGGTGCATAGCATGACCAAGTCCATCAACGGCCACAGCGACGTGGTCGCCGGAATGATCATTACGAAAAATGATAAGCTCTATAAGCGAATCAAGCCGGTGCTGAATCTGTTCGGCGGCACGATGGATCCGCATCAAGCGTGGCTGGTCCTGCGTGGTGTGCGTACCATGCCGCTACGCGTAGAGAGAAGCCAGGAGAACGCGCAGAAGCTGGCGAGTTTTCTCCAGCAGCATCCCAAAGTAACGTGGGTGCGCTATCCTGGTTTGCCGGATCACCCGCAACATGCGATTGCGAAAAAGCAAATGGACGGTTTTGGCAGCATGATCTGCTTCGGCGTCAAAAACGGCCTTGAGGGCGGCAAAACCGTCATGAACAACGTGCGCTTGTTCACGCTCGCCGTTTCACTCGGCGGCGTGGAATCGTTGATCGAACATCCTGCTTCCATGACGCATGCCACCGTTCCGCGACATGAAAGGGAACAAGCCGGCATCGTCGATGAGTTGGTGAGAATCTCGGTAGGTTGTGAAGACTTCGATGATCTTCGTGATGATCTGGATCAAGCGTTAAACAAAATCTCAGGCTGATCAAAATGAGAGACGAATTTCTCAGCGAAGCCATCAGGTTGTCACTTGAAGCCGTTCGCAACGGAATCGGCGGGCCGTTTGGCGCCGTGATCATGAAAGATAATGAAATCATCGGCAGAGGATGCAATCAAGTTACGTCAACCAAAGATCCCACCGCTCATGCCGAGATCGTGGCGATTCGGGAAGCGTGCAAGCGGTTGGGTAGTTTCCATCTGAAGGGCTGTGAGCTTTACTCCAATTGTGAGCCGTGCCCGATGTGCTTCGCTGCCATTTATTGGGCCAAAATCGATAAGGTCTTTTACGCACTCACAGGAAGGCATGCCGCTGAAATCGGTTTTGCTGATGATTATATCTCCAGAGAGTTGTCGTTGCCCATTTCGCAGCGACGGCTTCCGATGAAGCAAATCGCGCGGCCAGAGGCTTTGATCGCATTCGAAGAGTGGGAGCATAGAAAAGACAAAATCGAATATTGATGCGAACGCAGGAGTTTTTTATGTCCATGAACACGTCTTCGGGCTTGGGGCCTGGCGGTGATTGTGTCTGCCCCAAATGCGGAGAAAAAATACCTCACCGCCAGCGCGTTCCCTGTCGAGAAGAGCGGTGCCCCCAATGCGGCGCCAAGATGTTGCGCGAAGGTTCCGAGCATCATCAACTCTGGGAAGAGAAAAGGAAGATAAAGGAATAGAGATCATGCTGGTTTTTGGTCCCATACCCTCACGACGCCTGGGGCGCAGTTTGGGAATTAACAACATTCCTCCCAAGGTCTGCACCTATTCTTGCGTGTATTGTCAAGTGGGTCGCACCTTGAACATGCAGATTGAGCGACAGGCGTTTTATGGACCGGATGAACTATTGAGAGATGTGGAGAAAAAAATAGATGAAGTTCGAAAAGCCGGAGAGTCTATCGATTACCTGACTTTCGTGCCGGACGGCGAGCCAACTCTGGATATCAATCTTGGCCGCGAAATCGATTTGTTAAGGCTTTTCGGGTTCAAGATTGCCGTGATCACCAACGCTTCCCTGAACTGGTGCCACGAGGTCAGGAATGAGTTAACGAAAGCGGATTGGGTTTCATTGAAAGTGGATGCCGTCAACGAAGAGGTTTGGCGCAAGGTTAACCGGCCTTATCGCTCTTTGCAATTGTCATCAATCTTGGATGGAATGCTTGCGTTCGCGCGAATTTACAAGGGCGAGCTTGCCACTGAGACCATGCTGGTCAAAGGCCTCAATGATAGCCCCGAGCACGCCGAGGAAATAGCTGATTTCCTAACTCAACTGAAACCCGACAAGGCTTATATCTCAATTCCAATCCGGCCGCCTGCGGAAGTTTGGGTAAAGCCGCCCGATGAAAAAGCCATCAATGTGTTCTATCAGATTTTCAACAAAAAAGTCAAAGGCGTGGAATATTTAATCGGCGAGGAAGGGAATGCGTTTGCTGCAACCGGCAATGTCGCGGAAGATCTGTTGAGCATTACTGCCGTGCATCCGATGCGAGAGGAAGCCGTGAGAGAATTGTTGGCGCGCGCCCATGCGGAGGCGTCCATCATTCAAGAGTTGATTGCGCAAGATTTGCTTTTCGAGACGGAATACGAGAATAAAAAGTTCTACCTCAGGAGGTTTCCTGAAGTGAACATAAAAAGGATAAAGCTGTGAACCACAAATTTTAGGAGGTAAAAATATGAGAAGGGTTACGCCTTTTCTCGCCATTGTTGCTTTGGTGATCCTGCCGTCATGGCTCTTCGCGCAGGATCCCGGCAATTTCGCCACGAGCTTGCACGGTACACGTCAGGGCAAGTTTACCTGGTATGACAGCGCGAACGGTGGGATGGAGTCGCTGACCGGAATTCCGATGTCACAACTCGGATGCCACAGATGTCACCCGGGAACTTATGCCAACGGCAGTGCCGTCGATCCCGCCACGTATGAACCCGGTTGTAACGATTGCCACAACTTTGTTCAGGGCACGGCGGTCGCCGACCAAATTTGTCTCAAATGCCATAGTCGCCAAGGCACGGAGAGAAATCTCGGTTATCAAGATGTGCATGTGCTGAAGGGATTTCAGTGCACCACTTGCCATACCAAGAAGGAAATGCACGGCGACGGAACCGCCTATGCTTCGATGCTTGAGCCTGGCGCCACAGAAGTGACGTGTGAAAAATGCCATACCTCACTCGCCAGCAACGCCTCTCACGATCTTCATGGGGCGAAAGTGCAGTGCACCGCATGTCACGTGAAGTCGGTGATTTCATGCTACAACTGCCATATTGAAAGTTATGTTGAAGGCGGAATCCGGCGTCACTATGGTCCGCAGCGTGATTTTATTTTTCTGGTGAATCGCGAGGGAACGGGCAAAGTTTACCCGGCAAGCTTCCAGACCGCATCTTATGATGGTAAAACGTTTCTGGCGATTGCGCCGTTCACACCGCATACTGTCATGAAGGAAGGGCGTGCCTGTGCCGAGTGTCACAACAACGCCGCAATACAAGAGTACGATCAAACCGGAAAAATCACGGTGACAAAGTGGGACACCACCCAGAAGAAGATCATCAGCCCCACCGGTGTTATCCCGATTACCTCGGACTGGCAACAGGCGCTGCAGATTGATTATCTCGATTACACCGGAGATCCCAAGTCCACGACCACGGACCCGACAAAATGGGTTTTCCTGAAATCAACAGCGGATGGCCAACAAATGTTGTATGCTCAGCCGTTGACCGCCGAACAGTTG
Source organism: Candidatus Zhuqueibacterota bacterium (assembly GCA_003576975.1). GTDB lineage: Bacteria > Zhuqueibacterota > Zhuqueibacteria > Zhuqueibacterales > Zhuqueibacteraceae > Coneutiohabitans. The sequence continues at coordinate 3,695 of QEVD01000069.1, read as the reverse complement.
AACAAGCTGCGGCTGGCTGTCGGAGTGGAAGAGAAACAGAATACCCTTCCCGAGGCTTTCAGGTTAATGCAAAACTATCCGAACCCCTTTAATCCGGCAACAACGATTGAGTTTCATTTACCTAGCCCGACTGTCGTCACGTTGAAGATCTACAATCTTATGGGATTTGAAATGAAGACTTTGTTGTCGAATGAAAAATTGGACGCAGGTGTCTACAAATTTTCGGTGGGAATTGATGAGCTGACGAGTGGAGTTTATTTTTATCAGCTTGTCACGCCGGCCTTCAGCCAAACGAGGAAGATGACGGTGCTCAGATAAGGTTCGGTCACTGATCGGTCGCTCATTGCGACCGGTCAGTTGACCTCAGCGAGTGTAATGTGAATGAACAGAACGCCGTTGACACACGAACGAATCTTTCGTGAAGAAGAATTTGCCGGAGGTTATGCGCGGCGGCACCAAAAGATGGCCGAGAAGTTTGGCCACGAGTGCGCTGAAAAACTCACCTCGCGCGGATTTCGAACCGGCAGAATTCTTGATGCCGGCTGCGGCTTTGGCGGAACGGCTCTGGTGCTGGCGCAGCGTTTTCCGGACAGCGAGATCGTCGGGATTGATTTGTCCGAGCCGCTGTTGCGTCTGGCAAATCGGAACGCGCAAGCGGCCAAGTTGGAACGTCGCGCAAAATTTGAAATAGGCGACGTGGAAAAAATACCATACGCAAATCATTCTTTCGATGCCGTGCTGAACATCAATATGGTTCACATCGTCGAGAATCCCGTGCAAATGCTCGATGAGATTGAACGTGTGCTCGCGCCGGAGGGTTTTCTTTTCATCGCCGATTTGCGGCGCTCCGTATTGGGTTTCATCGAGAAAGAAATTAGAGCAGCCTTGACATTGGACGAAGCAAAGCATCTGCTCAGCCCGTCGAAGCTGAGAGCAGGGAAATTTTCTTCCAATGCGCTGTGGTGGAGGTACGAGACGTGAGCAGCGAGAGAGTGAAGTCCGTGTACCGGCTCAGGCTCTACCCTGATGCAGTTCTGCGAAAAAAATCCCTGCCGCTTGATGACGTCAATGGTGCGGTGCGGGATTTGATGGCCGGCATGGCGGAAATCATGTACACGTACAACGGCATCGGCCTGGCCGCACCGCAAGTGGGCATGCTGCAACGCATCATCATCGCCGATGTCGGTGAAGGCTTGATCACTTTGGCCAATCCGGAGATTCTTCAGAAGGAGGGAGAAGGCCGATTGGAGGAAGGGTGTTTGAGCTTGCCCGACATTCAAGTCGATATTACCCGCAGCCAATCGATTTTTGTGCGCGGCCTCAACCCCGAAGGGAAAGAAGTTCAACACGAGCTGAGCGACTTGATGGCCCGGGTCATTCAACACGAGATCGACCACCTTAACGGTGTGCTCATCATCGACTACGCCTCGGCCACTGAGAAAATCCTTCTGCGCAGACAGTTGAAAGAACTGCAGAAGCAGGAAGAATCATGACAACAAGGGCATGCAGAATTTCGAGTCCGCGCTGCGCGTGTTGACGCGACCCCGCACGCCCTCAAGAAAGGATGATCAACATGAAGATTGCAGTAACCACCGAAGATGGCAAGACAATCTCTGCGCATTTTGGGCGCAGCCCCTTCTTTGCCATTTACGAAATTGCAGACGGCAAAGTCATCAACCAAGAAATGCGCCGGAATACGTTCACCGGACATTTTCGTGGTGGGGGAGCACACGAAGATGGACACCATGATCACGGCAAGGGAGATGAGCATGCCCATCGAACCGTAGCTGAAGGGCTGCAGGATTGCCAAACTGTGATTAGTCATGGCATGGGACGCCGCGCCTGGGAAGATTTGCGCAGCCGGGGAATTGAAATGATCGTCACGGATGAAACCGAGGTGGAGCGGGCGCTCAATCTGTATCTGGCCGGTGAGCTGAAAGACCGAACCGAGAAGCTGCATTGAATAGTCTGCTGCCCGAGGAAAACAAAATGGAAAAAATTGATCTGTCCGACAGGAAGATTCTCTTCATTCTACCGCCTTTTGATTTTTGTGATGAAGAGTATCAAAAGCCCAAAAACTTGTTTGATGAATGGGGCGCGCGCATCGTTGTCGCTTCCTCGTCCCTTGCCAACGCCAAAGGCACGGGCGGGGCGTTGGCAAAACCGCAGATCACCATTAACGATGCGGCAGCCAGAGATTTTCAGGCATTGCTTTTGGTTGGCGGCAGCGGCAGCCAAAAGTTCTGGCGTGATCAGGCGGTTCACGATTTGACCAGGCGGGCCAATCGGCTTGAAAAAATTGTGAGCGCCAGCGGTTATGCCGTGATGATTCTTGCCAATGCCGGCCTGTTGCAGGGAAAACGGGTCACCGGTTTTCCTGTCATCGAAACCGTTTTGAAATGGCAGGGCGCGATCTACACGGGTAAGCCGATTGAAGTTGTTGGAAATATCGTTACCGCAAGCGGACCGGAGGCCGCGGAGGAATTTGCTGAAGCGATTGCCAAGCTGGTGGCCGGAACTGCATCGCAGCGTATTAAAAGAATGCACGATTTCCATTGATCTATGATAATTGTTCAGTTATTTTGTACGCGATTGAGCGGACTGCCATAATTCGCCGATCTCAACAATCCCGAATGTTTTTTGCACGTGAATAATTACGACCCATGAAAGGAAAAATCATGAATATCGGAATACCCAAAGAAACGGCTATTGAGGAGCGCCGGGTGGCGCTCACGCCGGTCGGCGTCTACGCCCTGGTCAATGAAGGCCACGCGGTGCACGTCGAACAAGGCGCGGGAAAAGCCAGCGGCTTTTCCGATCAGGAATTTCAGAACGTCGGCGCGCAAATCGTTTTCTCCGGCGACGAGGTTTTTCGGCGATCTCAGCTTGTGGTCAAGGTGCAGTCGCCCACGGAGGAGGAGTGCAATTATCTCGAGCAGGAAAAAATCGTATTTTCGTTGTTGGGATTGGGCATTGCGCGCAAGGCCATCATTAAAAAATTATTGGAAACGGGCGTCATCGCGCTCGGCTATGAATTCATCGAACAACCCGATGGCAATCTGCCGATCTTGACGGCGATGAGCGAGATTGCCGGCAATCTGCTGCCGCAAATTGCCGGCCGGCTGCTGGAAAGTGAATATGGTGGCCGCGGCATTATCTTGGCCGGTGTTTCCGGAGTCACGCCAGCGAGCGTGGTCATTCTGGGCGCGGGCGTGGTTGGCTTCACCGCCGCCCGCGCTTTCTCCGCACTCGGGGCGCGGGTATTGGTTCTGGATAAAAACATTAACAATCTGCGCAATTTGGATCGGCTTCTCGATAAGCGTGTGTCGACTTCGATCATCACGCCGCTGCTGGTGGAGCGCTGGACGCGCCTTGCGGATGTTTTGATCGGCGCAGTGCTGATTCACGGACAAAAACCGCCGAACTTGGTGACGGAGGACATGGTGAAAAAAATGAAAGCCGGTTCGGTGATCATTGATGTTTCCATCGACCAGGGCGGTTGCATTGCGACCAGCCACCCCACAACCTTGTCCGCACCGACGTTCGTGCAGCATGGCGTCACGCATTATTGTGTGCCGAACATTCCGGCAGCAGCAGCGCGAACGGCTTCGCATGCGCTGAATAATTCCGTGTTACCGTGGGTGCTTGAAGTTGCCGATGACGGGTTGGAAAAAACATTGCATGGCATGTCCCCG
>QEVD01000662.1 GCA_003576975.1 Candidatus Zhuqueibacterota bacterium | reverse complement strand
AGAGTCAACTCTTGGCGCGAGTTTTCATCTGGTCGTATCAGAATCCTGCTCGCGATAAGATTTCTCCGCAAAAGAGCCGCTTTGCCATTAGGGATCGCTACTGTTAACCGTTGCCTGCAGAACCGTTGTTCGCACGAAATAAACTCCACGTTTCCAGTTGCGCGTCGACACGGGCATGTCCGACAACCTGGTAACCGAAATGCCGGTAGAGGGAGACATTTCGGAAATCTTCCGTGGTCAACGTCACGCCAAGCGAAACCGGATCACGACTCGACATCGCGTGCACGGCATCCAGAAGCAGTCGCGCCAAACCCTGGCCGGCATACGACCGCCGTACGCCGATCATGTTGAGATGATAATGCGGCTGATTCATATCAAACTTCTGCGTTGCCTGTCCAAATGCCTCATAACGCAAACGTGCAGCATCGCCCAGCTCGCGCCACACGGCTTCGCGAAGTTGGGCAAGCGCAGCGGGCGGTTGCCGTTTGCCGGGCAGCGTGAGAGTTGCCACCGCAATCCGTTCGCTGCCGTTGAACACGCCCAGAATCGGGTCATCTCGCCACACGCGCGCCATAACGAAAAAATTGACCAGCGTGCGCAAGCGCCGATCATAGTCGCCGCCAACCGGACCGATCACATACCGCATGACGGGATAATCATGAAAAGCGTTGCAAAGAACATCTACGGCGTGATGCGCTTGCGCCACGGACAATCTGCGCACCAGCGAAGTCTCACGGCGGTTAATATGATCTGTATTGTGATTCATAGCGTTGCTTGTGAAGGTTAACATGAGAAAACGGAGTGAACGGAGAAGGACCTTATTTAAAAGTTTTCTCTATTCACTCCGTTCTCTCCGTGTTAACTTTTTTGCGCGACCTCAGCTCTTTTCCCACTTACCCTGCAGAAAGGCCAGTGCCTTGTCCAGGAAAATTTCAGCGCTTTTGCCGAATATCGGAATGTGCCCGCCATTCGGAACGATCCACAGATAAGACCGTGGGATGGCGCGGTACATTTGGAAAGGAATATCTACGGGAAAAATCTCATCGTGATCCCCGTGGACGATCAGCGTGCGGGCGGTGATGGTGGCCAGATAAGGTTCGGTGAAGTTCATGTCGTCGTAACTCTCTTTCATGCGATGGAACTGGGCGAGCACTTCGTGTGTCTGCGCCTCTCCCCGCGAGCTACACTGTCCCCATTCCTTGAGTTCCGCTGCGGTCATGCTGTCCGGGACGCTTCGCCGAAAGGTGGCGCGTGCTGGCGCCGAAAAATAAATCGTGGCCCCGATCAAAACCAAATCTTCAATGCGCTCCGGCTGCTGCGTGGCCATGTGAATCAAAGTCATGCCGCCGCTGCTCATTCCCATTGCTTTGAAGCGCTTGATGCCCAATTTATCGAGCAAAGCAAACATATCGAGCGCCGATTGGCGATGCGTGAACTGGCCCGAGGGGTTGGTGGAGCGCCCGTGGCCGCGCATGTCCGGGATGATGAGGCGATAGTGCTGTGCCAGCCGCTCCACAAACGGTTGCCACGCCTGGCCGCAATTGCCGAAGTAATGCAACAGAAGAAGCGGAGGGCCATCGCCTCGCACTTCGTAGTAAATCTCCGTTTCGTTGATGGAGATCTTATGCCCTTCCTGGCCCACGGCCGGTTGAAAGCCGGAAGCCGTGAAGGCGAGAAACAAGGCTGCGATTAGGGTTTTGCGTACGAGTTTCATGGCGTCTTCCCAACCTTTCATTTTAATTTAGAATTCAAATTTATTTTTAGTCCTTCTCAAATCTCCAGATCATCACCGGACTTTGCGCCGGATCGAACGGGGCGCGGTCGTAGCTTCCATAGAGTTGCGCGATACGAAAGCCAGCATCTTGCGCCATTTGCTCGAACTCGTCTTTCTCCACAAAAGCAAATTTCATCTGCAGCAAACGCTTCTCGAGTAATCGCCCGTCGCTGTCGAAGAACTCGAAAAACTGCTGGCGCGAAACCACCGGATTCCCGCCCTGTTCGAATCCTGATACCACCAGTGTACCGTTTGCATTTGGAAACTGCCCGACGAAGCGCAATAAGCCATCGACTTGCTTACGACGGATTGCCGGATTGTGCAGCGTGCAAATGAATCGCCCGCCGGGAACGAGACACTCGAACACCGCCGCCAGCGCCGCGCGTTGATTCTCTTCGCCAATAATTTCCATG
>QEVD01000661.1 GCA_003576975.1 Candidatus Zhuqueibacterota bacterium | reverse complement strand
TTTCAGGCGGCGCAGATGCGAGCGCGCGTCATCGAGATTGTTGACCACTGCTTTGAAATCGCCATCAGCGCCGTAGAGAATCGTGCCGGTGGAATACACACGCGGCCCGGTGATCTTGCCGGCCGCCACCATCTCCGCCAGCGTGAACACCGTTTCCGTGTACGCCGAGGGATCGTGCATCGTGGTCACGCCGTAGGCGAGATTGGCGAAATAGGCCCAGCTCTGCTGCGGCAGCAAACCGGCAAAGAAATGATCCGGGTGCGCGTGCACATCGATGAGTCCCGGCATGATGGTTTTGCCGTTCGCCTCGATGCGCTTTGCGTCCGCTGGAATGCTGACCTCATTCGCATTGCCGATCGCCGCGATGCGATTGCCTTCAATCACAATCGTGCCGTTCTCAATAACTTCGTCGCCGCGCATGGTGATGATTCGTGCTCCGGTGAACGCGAGCTTGCCGGCAGGAACATCCGTCTTCAGTTTCAAACCGATTTGCAGTCCCACGGAATCCGGGCCCGCAACGCTGTCCGGCGCGCCGGGGAGAAAGGTGAAGCTCTGGCGCAGCTCGCGCGAGAACAACTCCGGCCCGATCATCCAGTGCAGCTTTTGGCTGTCGCCGGACCAATGCAAATAATCCCCGGCATCGCGCGTCACGCGTTTCACCGGCACGGCTTTGGTGCCATTATTCAGATCAATCGCTCCGCCCGTTTGCGGAAACGGCGCAATGTAAGCATTATACAACTCTGTGAATGCCACCCACTGCTCATCAGGACTCAGCGCGATTTGATTGACATATTTCAAATTGAAATGCGTGCGTTCTTCGCCGCCATCGAGGCGAACGCTTTTGTGTTTCTTCTCCAGCCCGCCACCGGTTTGAAAGAAAATGCGATCGCCTTTGCGGTTGAAGCGCGGGGCATAGCCTTGTTCTTGAATAAAATGTTCATCGCCGCCTTCGGCTCGACCGGGCTCGCCGGGGCCGGCAGACATCCAATACAAGCCCGGTTCCACGCCGTACGCGAATCCCAACACCGAGTTGCCGTTGTCACGCTGATATACAATCTTCTTGCCGTCCGGCGAGAACGACGGCGTGTTGTAATAACCCTTGCGCCGCGTGAGTTTGATGGGATTGCGGCCTGCCCAGCGCGGTATCACTCCAGGTGGAATACACAATCCACAAACCGTCGGGACTGAATGACGGGAAGAATTCATGCAGAGAGCTGTTGGTCAAGCGTTGCGGCTTGCCGTTGGGCAAAGCTTTCTTCCACAGCGCGCCGACCGCGCTGAAGACAAGCGTCTTGCCGTCGGGAGAAGTCACGGCATCGCGTATCATTTTCACCGTGAATGAATCTGCATGAACGGTTTGCGGGGAATGCACCGCCTCGGTGACCGTTTGCCTGACATTTACGGTAACCGATATTTGAGCGGCCTGCTTCGTTGCGATATCGATGCACCAAATCTTGCCCTGCGCCCAGATCACGATATTTCTGCTGTCCGGCGTCCAGGCATAATTGGGATAAACGCCGAATGTAGCCCAGGTTTCTTGCTGATCTTTGCTCAAACCGTCATACAGCGGAATTTGCTCGCCCGTTTTCAAATCCTGCAGATAAAGCACACTTTTCAAGCGCACGCGCCGCACGAAGGCGAGATAGTTGCCATCCGGCGAAGGCTGCGGCCGCACGGCCCCGCCGGCGCCGGTGACGAAGTTTTTCAAGTCGCCCTTCTCGCGATCAAGGCGGCGAATGACGTAAATCTGGCCGTTAGGATCTTTGTTATATTGAAACGTGCTGCCGCCGCTCATGTCTTCGCTGAAATAGACGTAACGGCCGTCGGGCGAAACACTTGGCTCGCCGGCGTCTTGCTGATCATTCTTGCGTTTGGTGAGCTGCAACCCTTCACCGCCGGTGAGATGATAGAGCCACATTTCGCCCGCGCCCAGCGAGCGCGTGCTGGTGAAATGTTTGCGCGCGAGGAGATAATTGCCGTCCGGCGTCCACACCGCATTGTTGAGCAGGCGAAAATCTTCTTTGGTCACCTGCTTGGGATTCGAGCCGTCGCGCTGCATCACCCAAATGTTGTCCCCGCCGGCGCGGTCGCTGGTGAAACTGATTTGCCTGCCGTCAGGACTGAAACGCGGCTGCACCTCGAACGCGGGGCCGCCGCTGAGCAGTTTTGCTTCGCCGCCGGTGATGGGCATGCTGTAAATGTCGCCGAGCAGATCGAACACGATCTCCTTGCCGTCCGGACTCACGTCGAGATTCATCCACGTGCCTTCAGTGGTGGTGAAAGCAATCTCTTTCGTCGGGCCATGCGCCGCAGTGACGTCCCATTCTTTTTTCTTATCGGTTTTTTTCTCGGCAGGCTTGGCCGTGTCAGGTTTGGTGGGATTCACTTCTTGCGCGATGAGAGGAATTGCAATGATCAAAAGTAAAACGACAAAAAGGTTGTGTAAACGCATCAGGTTTTCTCCTCAGAGCCAAAAGAAAGTTTAATGGGCTGCACCAGTTTTTAGGCAAGTTGATCCCAAGGCACTTGCCCACAAAAAACAAAAGCCTTTCATGGGAGTTCATTTTCGTGGACGGAAGACTTTCAATGCCGCGCAGAAAAGCCGTTAAAGTCCCGCTTGATGGCGCGTTCGATAATTTGCTCTTCACAGCCCGTCAGGGTCAGCAAAAAATCTACAATGACCTCGTCCAGCATCACGGCGACGATGAGGGGATTGGCCGGGCCATGTTGCCGCGCCGGTTCAGGAAAGTGCCTGGCACAATGCGGCGCGAACCTCTGCATAATTCATGTTGGGCACGAGCACTTTGATGTCGATATGATAAGTAAAGCGCAAATACCCCCCACTGCGACAGCGCGATACCGCCGATGATGGCGTAGCGGTAGCCGTGGTTTTCCAGAAAAGCAACCACTTTTCCCAGCGGCATCCTGAGTTGCTCATGCACGTGAGCGCCTCCACTCTTCCATTTTTTGCACACGTTCGTAATACTGCGCGACATGATCCAGCTTTTGTTGGCGTTGCCAGTCGCTGGGGTGGCGGGAAATGCTCAAGCCAAACTCGATAAGCGCAAGATAGCGTTGCCACAGCTCTTGCGACGAAAGCTTGTCCGCCATTTCAGCGCGCTCGCGAAGCTTGGCCACATTCCATTGCCGGTAATATTCCTGCGCCTGGCGGTAGAGTTCTTTGTCGATTGCCATAAGCCGTAAATCCGTTTGCTCGTTTTGCAAATCGTGCGAGTGTTTTCGCCTGTTTGATGCAGAGCTGAAAGGCAACTTAGAATTTTCTCTCAGAAAGTCAATTTGTATCTCACCTACGAAAC
>QEVD01000660.1 GCA_003576975.1 Candidatus Zhuqueibacterota bacterium | reverse complement strand
AGTCTCGACCCCAAGCTGACTTTTTTAAAATTGGTTGATCCGTCTTTGCTGCCTGAAGAACTCACTGCGGCCATTCGCCATTTCAATATTCGCGGCTCTTCGGCAAAAGTGAATTTGGCGTTGGACGCCGCGCCCAACTGGGCGTGCCTGCCGGGCGATGGGCCGCATCTGCGCGGCGCCTTCTCCATCAGTCCGAGCCTCGATTATCTTGAGCGCGCTTATGATGAGGCCAAATACGGCCGTTTCTCACGCCGGCCTTACATTGACATCATCCTGCCCTCGATGATTGATCCGGACATGGCGCCGCCGGGTAAACACGTCATGTCATGCTTCGTGCAATATGCGCCGTATCAATTGCGCGAGGGTACCTGGGAGCAGCAACGCGAAGCGCTCGGCGATACGGTAATCGACACGTTATCGGAATACATTCCAAATCTCAAAAACATCATTTTGCATCGCCAGGTAATGACGCCGTGGGATATCGAGCAAACCACCGGGCTTTCGCAAGGCAACATCTTTCAAGGTGAGTTGACGCTCTCGCAATTGTTTTTTTTGCGGCCGGCAGCCGGCTGGGCAAAATACCGTACGCCTATTCGAAATTATTATCAATGCGGCTCAGGCACGCATCCCGGCGGCGGCATCACCGGCGCGCCGGGGAAGTTGGCGGCTTTGGAGATTTTGAAAGATTGGAAGTAATCTTAAGCAATGCGAAAATAATCGTGCATGTTACGAGAGCCAAGAATGCCTAAAACCTACGACGTCCTCATCATCGGCGCGGGCCACAACGGCCTGGTTGCTGCTGCATACCTGGCGAAAGAAAAAAAGCGCGTGTTGGTGTTGGAACGCAGAACCAGCCTGGGCGGCGCGGCAGCCACGGAAGAAATCTTTCCCGGTTTCAAAATCAACACCGGCGCAAGCGATGCCGGGCTGTTTCGCGCGGAAATTATCAACGAGCTCGACTTAAAAAAACACGGATTGGAATTGCGCGAAAGTCCGGCCGCCGTGTTTGCCCCGCAACCAAACGGCTCTGCTCTCACGCTTTGGCGCGATGAACAAAAAAGCCTTGCTGAGATTGCACGCTACTCCGCTAAAGATGCCGAACGATTTCCGGCGTTCATGCGTCTCGTGAACAAATTGACGGAGGTGTTGCACAGCATCATGCTCCTCGCGCCGCCAAGCGTGAGCGAGCTGAAGTTCGAAGAGTTGCTGCCGTGGCTCAACACCGGCCGCAAGCTCAAAGGTCTGGGCAAACATGAGATGATGGAGTTTCTGCGGGTGTTGCCCATGACGGCCGTTGAGTTTCTCAATGAATGGTTCGAGAGTGAGACGCTCAAAGCCGTGCTGGGCGCGACCGGGGTGGCCGGCAGCCTGCAAGGCCCGCAAGCCTCGGGCACGGCGTTTATGATATTGTATCACTATCTTGGCGCGGCAAATGGCGGCTTCAAGGCCAGTCAATTTGTGAAAGGCGGCATCGGTCAGCTCGCGGTGGCGTTGGCAAACTCAGCAAAAAAGCATGGCGCTGAAATTTGGCTGGGAGCGGAAGTGGCTCACATTAAACTTGAGGACGGCAAGGCTGTCGGTGTTGTGTTGAAGAGTGGCGAAGAAATCTCAGCAAGGATCATCGTTTCAAATGCGGATCCGCGCCGCAGCTTTTTTGATCTCGTGGGCGCGCCGAACCTTGGCCCCACGTTTGTGCGGCGCGTGCGCAACATACGCTATCGTGGAACAACCGCGAAAGTGAATCTCGCGCTGAACGGTTTGCCGGCGTTTAAGGGCATAACCGAGGGCGAAAACCAGATCAGCGGGCACATTATCATCTGTCCGGATTTGGAATATCTCGAACGCGCCTATGATGATGCCAAGTACGACCGTTACTCGCAACAACCTTATCTCGACATTGTGATTCCCACCGTGCTGGATGCCTCGCTCGCGCCCGCCGGAAAACACATTCTGTCGATCACTATGCAATATGCGCCGTACAAACTGCGTGAATCGCATTGGGATGATATGCGCGAGAAATTGGGCGATCATATCATCAATACGCTTGTGCAATATGCTCCCAATCTCAAAGAATTAATTCTGCACCGTCATGTGCTGACCCCGCTCGATTATGAACGCGAATATGCGCTCACCGAAGGCGGGGAATTTCATGGCCAGATGGGTTTGGATCAACTGCTGTTTATGCGGCCGGTTG
>QEVD01000659.1 GCA_003576975.1 Candidatus Zhuqueibacterota bacterium | reverse complement strand
ACTGTCAGCTTCCGGAGACCCAGGCTGTCCATGATTTCATGTCGTATGGGCAAAGCACTGCATTTTTGGGTCAACTGGTGACAGGATTCAGTAACTGGATTTCAGAGCGCACTTCTGACAGGATTTTCAACGCTATACGCTACAGAAGACTTTCGCCATCTCAAGCCTTCATTGATTCGCTGCAACTCGCTTCGACAGAGGTATCGGCGCAAACCATGCAAGTTGTAAACCGCAGTCCAGTAGAACGTATTGAGGCACTGATGATTGGCGGTGTTATCGACGAAAAAGGCGCCGTGAATCTGTTGCCGATTATGCGAAAGCCATTGCCTAAATCACAAGTCTTGAAATCGAAACCCGGGCAACATGCCATCGAGATCTTTGATGAAAAGAACAATCTTATCCTGCGAAAATCTTTCAACACGGATCATGCCAGCACCACCAGCACGATGTTCCGGGTGCTTGTGCCATATCCGGAAACGATGAAAACAATCCAGATCAAAGACCTTACCGGGCAGATTCATGAAACAAAGGCCAGCCCGAATCCGCCGGCTATCAAGGTGTTGAGTCCAAATGGCGGCGAGGTTTTTGAGAAAGGCACTTATACAATAAAATGGGAAGGCAAGGATGTGGATGGCGATCAACTCAGCTATCTGGTGCAATACAGCCCGGATAATGGTCAGCGCTGGCAAGGTGTGGGATTGGTCAAGTTCACCGATACGACGGAGGTCGAATTGCATGTGGAAGAATTGATCCCAAGCAATACGGCAATCATTCGTGTCACGGCTTCTGATGGTTTTAACACCTCTGAGGATCAGTCAGACGGCGTTTTTACTCTTGGGATGGATGATGGAACGCATGTTGAGCCTGCTTACAGCGGCGCATTGCCTTCTGAATTCCGGCTCGAACAAAACAATCCCAATCCATTCAACCCGAACACAACGATTCGCTTTTCTCTGCCGGAGCCAAGCCGGGTGACGCTGACAATTTACAACATCCGCGGGCAGTTGGTGCGAAGCCTGCTGGCGGAACAAGATTATCCGGCCGGTTATCATCAGGTGCCGTGGGATAGCCGGGACGAACATGGCTTGTCCGTGGCAAGCGGCGTTTACTTCTACACCCTCAAAGCCGGTGGCTTTTTTGCGACAAGAAAGCTGGTGTTGATGAGGTAGATCGAATGACGGTGGTGAAGCGCCGGCGCAGAGGCGGGAATTGCTCTGCGCCGGGGTCTCTGGCTTTTTGTTGAAGAGAGTCTCCGCCGCACGCACCGTAGGAAGCCTCCGTGAGGCGCACAAGGCCGGCGCCCTGCATTTGAGCCTGCATACCGTAACCACGCACAGGAACAATATATTCGTTAAGCTGCACGCATTCACGCAGCGAGGCGGTGACTAAGGTTCTGCGGGAGAGGTTGGTGTAGGGCGTTTTACTGAATACAAATCCAACTCAGAGGCGATCATGAAAAAGCCATGGATGATTTTGCCCGTTGCCATCATTGTTCTCGCGGTGCTGTATTTGGGGTATGATCTGGTGAAACCGATGCTGACCAGCCCGTGCGAGAGCATATTTCAGCAGACGGCCGTGAGCCTGAAGAGTGATCTGGAAATCGTCGAGTCGAAAGGGGCGCTTTTCATTGGCCGAGAAAAAATTCAAGACCTGGCCGAGCGCGCGCAAATGGCGGCACTGAATCTGAAAACCTGCTGCATTTTGAGTGAAAGCGGCAAGCTGAACGCGGAGGAATTTCTCGAATGCAAGGGCGACGTCGAGCGCTATCAACGCCAGATGGAAAATATTGCGCAACAGGTCGATGCCGCGCAACAGGCGCGCCAGGCCGGCGACGAAGCGCTGGCAGCACAAAAAATGAAAGCCATCAATCAAATCCTGGCCAATCTCGAAAGCAGCGCGCAAAAAATCGAACATCACGCGCAACAATTGCAAGTGGCGCAGCAAACTGCAAAAATAGATGCTGAAGGCCAAAAATCATCCGGCGAAAAAGAGGGCACTGGTGCGAAGACGGCTGTCAAGGCCGGGCGAATCAATCTGCTGGCAGCCGAAAACGGCGGGCAGGTGCTGGTGGCAAGCAGCGATGCCTGGATTCGTGCAATTGATGGCGATGAAAAAAAGTTTTCTTTTGACTACAAAATGACACCTGAAGCGGTATTGGCGTTTCGCGATGAACGCCTGGCGACGTTTGACACCTTTTG
>QEVD01000068.1 GCA_003576975.1 Candidatus Zhuqueibacterota bacterium | reverse complement strand
AATGAGGAGATTCAGTTATATGAAACAGGTCTAACGGAGGCCGCGTGAAATTCCTCGTCGATCATTGCGTATCCCAGCGAACGACTGAGTTTGTCCATGGCTTGGGCCACAAACTGACGACGTTGAAGAGTCTGGGATTGGCAGAACTGGAAGATTCGTCCGTTCTGCAATTGTCGATCCAAAGAGACGAAGTTTTGCTCACCGAAGACAAAGGCTTTGGAAACATTCTCGACTATCCACCGCGTTTGCATCAAGGTATTATTCTTTTGAGCATCCGAACACGAAATCGCAAAGGATTGCATGACTTATTAAGGCAGTTTCTTTCCACCGCAAATCGTGATGATCTCCGCCAAAAGCTGATTGTTATTGATGATCGCATGATACGCATTCGCCAATGAATATGTTTTTTTCAGTATTGTGCCTGGAATTTCTAGTTGACGAGTTTGTCATGCCTGTTATCGAAACCCACAAGCAACAAGCTGATGGAGGTTGCCAAGCGCAATTTGGCCGAAATGACAACGATGTTCGAGAACCGGCATTACTATGAAATTACCGATCAAAACCAAACGCATCTACGACGCCCCGGCTGCGGGCGATGGATTTCGCATTCTCGTCGACCGGCTGTGGCCGCGCGGCGTGAAGAAAGACGGTGCGCCTATCGATCTCTGGCTCAAAGAAATTGCGCCGAGTGATGATTTACGCCACTGGTTCGGCCATGAGCCGGCGAAATGGGCGGAATTCAAAAAGCGCTACTTCGCCGAATTGCGCAATAAACAAGATTCGGTTGCGGTACTTCGCCAACATGCCGGCGCCGTGACATTGCTATACAGTGCAAAAGATGAAAAGCATAATAATGCCGTGGCGTTGTTGGAGTATCTTCAATCCCAGCCTTAACCCACCGCCCGGGCGCTGACAGCGCCCGGGCGGTTACACTTGATAGAATCCCGGGAGTGTTATGAGTGTCACCACGCGCTTTCTTCTTTTCTTTTTGATTATCTTCCCCGGGCTGGCGCTTGCGCGCGACTCGCAAACGTTTTCCGATTCTATCGCCAAACAAGCAGTTGTGGCGGCCGATTCGTCCCACCCAAAGCCGTCTCCTCCCATTGCCACTGCCCAAGAATCGCCTCGTTTTGCTTTGCAATGGATCGAAGAGCATCCCGTTCTTTTCAGTCTGATTGCCGCAGGACTTGGTTTGCTGGGCGGCTGGCTTCTGGCCCGCCGCGGCGAAAAAAAAGCGCCGGAAGTAACCCGGAAAACAAAGCGCGTTGAAAAAGAAGTCGAACGCGAATTTGTCAAAGAAATCCAAATCGAAGCGGAAGACGAAATCGAGCGCCGTTATTTGCAGGGGGTTCACAACGAGCATGACACCATCCGGCTGTTCGGCTTTCAATCCAGCGCGAATTTGCAGGTACGCACGCTGGAGGTTTTCGTCTCGCTCAACTTGACGGAAGAATCGCGCGTCAGCGGCATGCGCGAGATCAGTGAAGTTGAAAACGGCTTTCATCTTTCCCCTGAAAAAGTGTTGCAGGCGGCCCGCCGCAAAAATCGCCTGCTGCTGATCACCGGCGACCCCGGCTCCGGCAAAACCACGTTGTTGAAATACTATGCCATGTGCTGCCTGGATGCCGCAGGCCGTCGCAATCTCGGTCTGCAAAAACCGCTTCTTCCTATTCTGTTGCCGCTGCGCAAGGTCGATCCCGCCAAGCCGTTTTGTGAAGCCCTGAGCGCCTGGGCCACGCAAAGCAATCGCCCGGTGACTCCCAAGCAGTTCGACGACTGGCTGCATCGCCGCGGCGCGTTGGTGATGCTCGACGGCCTCGATGAAATCGGCGATCTCAAAAAGCGCAAACGCGTATGCGAATGGATCGATGAAGCCGCCAACTATTTCGATCATTCCCAATTCGTCGTCACCTCGCGCCATACCGGCTATGGCCACGTCGGCTATGGCAAACGCGAGATCATCGAGCTGCATACCAATCATTTGCGCGCCAGTGTGCTGGATTTGGACGACGCACAGCAGGCCGTGTTTCTGCGCAAGTGGTTTGCCGCGGTTTATGGTGAAAAACTCGAGGCCGCGGATTTGAGCGCCGGCGCGCAAAAGCGGGAATTGCACGAACAGGCCGATCAGGTAGCCGCTGCCATTCGCAAATTTCTCGCGCTGGAGGAAAACGAAAATCTTCGCAAAATGGCGGGCGCGCCCGTGCTGCTGCAAATCATGGCCATTTTGTGGAAGGAATATCACAACCTGCCGCCCAAACGCGCGGACCTTTACGAAAAGTGCATCGACTATCTGCTCGATTATCGCGACCGCGATCGCGAAAAAGATTTGGCCCCGCCGCTGCCCGCCAACGACGCCAAAAGCGTGCTGCGGCCGCTGTGCTGGTGGCTGCAGCAAGAACGCAAAACCGAGTTGACACTCACGGAACTCGAGGAGAAAGTCAAAGATCGTTTGCAGGCCATCGATCCCAAAGTGTCTGCGAGAGATTTTGCCGGCCATCTGGTCGAGCGCGCCGGGCTGTTGCACAAATTCGGCAACGAGGCTGCGGTTTTTCGCCACCGCTCGTTTTGTGAATATCTTGCCGGCTGCGAGTTGGCTGAGCGCATTCATCGCGAGCCGGCCCTGGCGCAAACCCTGGTGGACAATTTCAATGACGATTGGTGGCGCGAAACCGTACTCTTCAGTCTGAGTTTGCCCACGCCCGTGATCTTTGATGATTTCTTCCGCTGTTTTTTGCCGCATGCCCACAATGCGGCGGGCTTTCCCCCGTTGCTGGAGCAGGTTCTCAAGGAAGCGCGCCAGAAACCGGTCGCCGCTTTTGAAAGCTTTTTGGGAAATGCCCAGGTGAATTGGCAGCAGGGCTACAATGCCCTGTTGTGTTTGCGTTTGATCGCCTCAGAAGCGGCGCAAGCGCTGGTGAAAAAAGTGTGGGAACGGGAAAAGCATCACAAAATAGAAAAAAACGAAGGCCGCCAACGCCTGCTGCAAAAAGCCGAAGAGATTTTGATCGAATGGAAGCTGCACCGGCCGGCGGTCGCGGCTGCGGCCGGCCCGGGTTTGGAGCGAAGCTGGCGCAACCCCTTCGAATTGGAAGCCGAGTATATCCGCATTCCCGGCGGCAAATATCGTTTCTCGGTAACAAAACAGGAAGTCACGGTGCCGGAGCTTTATTTTGCCAAATATCCGGTCACCAACAAGCTCTATCGGCGGTTTATTGCTTATCTCCGCGAAGAAAAAAGCATGGCAGAGGTGTTGCAATTTTTGCCGCTGCAACTTTTTGCTGAAAGTCTGCTCGTCAACGCAAAAGGAATTGAGGGTTTTATCAAGCATATTGGCAAAAATCCTGAACAATGGGCGCAAAAGTTGGTTTCAAGTTATGATGATGACAAGCGCTTCAACGGTGATGATCAGCCGGTCGTGGGGCTTACGTGGTTCGCGGCAACGGCGTATTGTTCTTGGCTTTCTGAACTGCAAAAAGCAAACAGCAAGGGGCAAAAAGAAATCATCACATACCGATTGCCGGTTGAGGAGGAATGGGAATGGGCAGCTAGTGGGGGGAAACGGGAATATCCCTGGGGCAATGATGAACCTGACGAGACGCGAGCCAATTATGCCAATAAAGTTGGCCAAACAACAGCGGTTGGTGCTTATCCTGCCGGCGCAACTTCGGAAGGATTACACGATATGGCCGGCAATGTGTGGGAATGGATGGAGAATCCCTATGGCGCAGGGGCGATTTTTGGAAAGGAGGCGCGCGCTCTGCGCGGCGGCGCGTGGAACTACTATGCAGTGGATCTGCGTTGCGTCGCTCGCCTCAATTGGGATCCCGATTATAGGTACAACTCCTTCGGGTTTCGCGTCGTGCTCTCCCAGTCCAGTTTTTGATACTCTGATACTCTGACCATCTGTTACTCTGAAAGGCAGGCGCGGTACGCGCCTGCCTCGAAAATTTTTTGAAATTTTACCTCTACCGCCCGGGCGCTCGCAGAGCCCGGGCGGTAAGAAGCCGTTCTCAGATTTTTGCTTGCGACTTCATGCCAAACGGTGTTATATTTTGAGCGCGCCGTACCGGTGAATCTGGGCGCGACCTGATTGTATCATTTGAATCAATTTTATTCATGGAATAGACATATGCCTCTCACAGCCGATGACATCCGCAACATGATCGCTGCCGGTGAAGGACAGACACTCGAATTCAAACGCGACGTTTCTCAACGCAGCGATACTGCCGGCGAACTGATCGCATTCGCCAATACGGGCGGCGGCCATTTGCTGGTCGGTGTAACCGATGACGGGCAGATTGTGGGCGTGTCCGATCCGGACGCGGTGATGAACACTCTGGCCAATATCTCCCGCGACAATTGCCAGCCCTTTGATGAAACACCGGTTGCAGGAACGACGCTGGCCGATGTGGATCATGAGGCCTTTCAAAAATATTTCGAGAAAATTTCCCGCCAGCCGATCGCAGCGGCGGGCATCTCGGTCGAACTGTTGTTGGAGCACACGCGCGTGGCCACGACGGTGAATGAGACGCAAAGATTGACGGTTGCCGGATTGCTCATTTTTGGACGAGAGCCGCAGCGCTACATGCCCCAGAGCCGCATCTCTGCCGTGCGGTTTCTGGGCAACGACAGCACCGCCGATCGCCTGCACCCGCAAGAAATGGCCGGGACCCTGCCGCAACTGGTGAATCAATGCGGCGATTACGTCAAGCTCTACAACGGCGTGTATACTCAAATCGACGGCTTTGTGCGCCGCGAGCAGCCGTTTTGCCCTCCGGATGTTGTGCGCGAGGTTGTGGTCAATGCCGTTGCGCATCGCGACTACAGCATCGCCGGGAGCCAGATTCGTTTGTTCTTTTTCGACAATCATCTCGAAGTCCGCAGCCCGGGCCGTTTGCCCAATTCGATGACGCTGGAGAGCATTCGCTTCTACAATTATGAATCGCGCAATCCTCTGCTCGCACAGTTTCTCAATCGCCTCGGTTTTATGGAAGAATTCGGCAGCGGCATTCCCAATATGATCCGCCAGATGCGCGCGCACAACGGCACCGAGCCGGAGTTTGCCCTTGAAGGCGAAGAATTCGTCGTACGGCTGTTTGCGAACGGCCGCAGAAGCGGAAATTAAACCCGACTGGTGTGACGGCCATGCCCTCCCCTCAACCCCAAACCGAAATCGCCAGGCTGCGCGAGCAGCTCGATCATCACGCTTATCGTTACTACGTGCTCGATGATCCCGAAATCACCGATGCCGAGTATGATCGGCTGTTCCGCAAATTGCAGGAACTCGAAGCCAAGTTTCCGGAACTCGTGACGCCGGATTCGCCGACGCAACGGGTGGGCGCCGCGCCGCTGGAAGAATTCGAGACCGTGACCCACACGATTCCCATGGTCTCGCTCGACAATGCCTTTGACGACGGCGAAGTGCGCGACTTCGATCAGCGCCTGCGCAAGCTGCTCGAACTCGACGAAATCGAATACACCGTCGAACCGAAACTTGACGGCACCGCGGTCGAACTGGTTTATGAAAACGGCGTGCTCACCGTCGGCTCCACGCGCGGGGACGGTTACACCGGCGAAAACATCACGCAAAATTTGAAGACGATCAAATCCATTCCCCTGCGCTTGCGCAACGGCAAAGCGCCGATTCCCGCGCGTCTCGAAGTGCGCGGGGAGGTGTATTATCCCATTGCCGCATTCAAAAAGCTGAACGAGCAGCGCCTCAAAGCCGGCGAGCCGGCATTCATCAATCCGCGCAACTCGGCTTCGGGTTCGTTGCGCCAGCTCGATCCCAAGCTCACTGCCGAGCGGCCGCTCGATATTTTCATTTATGGCCTGGGCCAGGTGGTGGGATTTGAATTCGAGTCGCAGTGGCAGGCGTTGCAGATGTTCAAGAAATGGGGATTCAAAGTCAATGATCTGCCCAAACTCTGCCGCGGCGTTGAGGAGGTGTTGAGGCATTATCGCCACATCGGGCAATTGCGGCCCACGCTGCCGTATGAGATCGACGGTTCGGTGATCAAAGTGAATTCGTTTGCATTGCAGCGCGCCGCGGGCATGCGCACGCGCAGCCCGCGCTGGGCCGTGGCTTACAAATATGAAGCGCAGCAAGAGAGCACGCAGATTCTCGATATTCAAGCGCAAGTGGGGCGCACGGGCACGATTACGCCGGTGGCGATCATGCAGCCCATCAAAGTCGGCGGCGTCACCGTGAGCCGCGCCACGCTGCACAACGAAGACGAGATTGAGCGGCTCGATGTGAGAATCAAGGATTGGGTGATTATTCAGCGCGCCGGCGATGTGATTCCCGAAGTTGTGAAAGTCATCAAGGAAAAACGCCCGAAAAACAACAGAAAATTCAAATTCCCAACCAAATGCCCGGTGTGTGGCGAGCCGGTGATCCGGCTCGAAGGCGAGGTGGCGCATCGTTGCCAGAATATCAGTTGTCCCGCGCAGCTTAAAGAAGGCATTCGCCATTTTGCTTCGAAGCTGGCGATGAATATCGACGGTTTGGGCGAGAAGCTGATCGATCAAATGGTTGATAAAGGGCTTGTGAAAAGCTGTGCAGATTTGTATTTTCTCAAGCCGCAACAACTCGCCGAGTTGGAGCGCATGGCGGAAAAGTCGGCGCAGAACATCATCGCGGCGATCGACAAGAGCCGCGAGGTGGCGCTCGATCGTTTTATTTATGCGCTCGGCATTCGCCACGTGGGTGAACACATGGCCCGCGTGTTGGCAAAAGAATTCGGTTCTTTGGAAGCGTTGCAGCAAGCGGACGCAGAACGTTTGCAGCAGATTCACGAAGTCGGCCCGCAAGTGGCAGAAAGCGTTTCGAGTTTTTTCCGGGAAAAGAAAAACCTCGCCACCATTCAACGCCTGCAAAAAGGCGGGGTGAAGATTCGCGCCAGCGCCAAGCCGAAAGCGGCGGATCCCAACTTTGCCGGCAAGACGTTCGTATTCACCGGCGCGCTGGAAAAATTTTCGCGCGACGAGGCGGAACGCATGGTGGACGAACGCGGCGGCCGGGCCTCGGGCTCAGTGAGCAAGAAAACCGATTACGTCGTAGCCGGGCCGGGCGCCGGCTCGAAGCTCGACAAAGCGCGCGAGCTGGGGGTGAAAGTCATCTCAGAAGATGATTTTTTGAAGATGGTTGGATGATCGGTTAACAAGCGGGGTGGCAAATGGAGCAAGACAGCCCGTGGAAAGAGGCATTGGAAGATTTGTTCGAAGACTTTCTGGCGTTCTTCTTTCCGCAGATTCATCGCGATATTGATTTCACCAAAGGTTATGAGTTCCTTGACAGCGAGTTGCAGCAAATCATCACCGGCAGTGCGACAGGCAAGCGCATCGTTGACAAACTGGTGAAGGTCTACCTGGTTGACGGCTCCGAAAAATGGCTGTTGATTCACATCGAGATTCAAGGCTATGAGCAAACGGAATTTCCGGAGCGCATGTTCGTTTACAACTATCGCATCTTCGACAAGTTTCAGTAGGAAGTGGTCAGTCTGGCGCTGCTGACAGATGAGAATCCTAAGTTTCGTCCGGATCAGTATCATCGTTTGCGCTGGGGATTCGAATTGTTGTGCCGTTATCCTCTGGTGAAAGTAATTGACTATCGTGAACGCTGGGTTGAGCTGGAAACAAGCTCGCAGCCATTTGCCATGGTTGTTATGGCTTTTTTGAAAACTCTGGACACGGCAGGAAACGTTAAAGAACGATACACCTGGAAAAAACGTTTCTTGCTGGAGCTTTACGAGCGCGGCATGAGCCGGGAGACACTGCTCAAAATTTACAGATTTGTCGACTGGATCATGCGATTACCAGAGGAGATGGACATGGAAATTACTGAAGAAATCAAAAGCAGAGAGGAGAATAGGGCAATGTCTTATATCACGACGGCTGAACGGATCGGCTTGAAAAAAGGTCTTGAACAAGGCCTCGAACAAGGTCTCGAACAAGGCCTTGAGCGAGGTTTATCCCAGGGCATCGCTGCCATTGTCGATCTCAAATTTGGCGAGGCCGGCCAGTATCTCAGCGCCCGCGCGCATCAAATCAAGGAAGCCCGGAAGCTGGAACAGCTTCTTGAAAAGCTGAAGCGCGTACAGACTTTAT
Source organism: Candidatus Zhuqueibacterota bacterium (assembly GCA_003576975.1). GTDB lineage: Bacteria > Zhuqueibacterota > Zhuqueibacteria > Zhuqueibacterales > Zhuqueibacteraceae > Coneutiohabitans. The sequence goes on along the minus strand of QEVD01000068.1, from coordinate 11,156 downwards.
CCGAAGCGGAGAAGCTAGTTGATGAGTTGCAAGCGGCAACCTGCTGAAGCATTGCAGGGACGAAGTGAAGAATACCTGAAAGTTTTCGAGGAACGCAGTTGCTTACATCACAACTTTATCTGATGGAAAGGAGAGTCCCATGTCTGAAAACCGTGGATTTTTGAAAGGCTTGCTGGCCGGCGGACTGATCGGCGCGGCATTTGCGTTGTTGTATGCTCCCAAAACGGGCCGCGAGACGCGAGAAGACCTCAAACGTAAATCGCGCGAATTGTATGACGAGGCCGATACCTACTTGGGTGATGTGAAAGAGCGTGCTGCCAAAGTCGTTGAAGACGGTAAGCATCAGGCCGAGCTCCTGCGCCAGCAAGCAGACGCCAAATTGCGTGAAGCACGCGCCAAAGCGGATCAACTGATTTCGCTCGGCAAACAAAAAGCCGGCAATTTGTCGGATGAAGCGGAACATCGCCTGGCGGATGTCAAAGCGCAGGCGCAAAGCATCATCGATGAAGGTAAGAAGCGCTTCGGGCGCAAGGATAAAGCCGGCGATGTGAATACCGCCGACGAACAATCCTTGAGCTGACGGTTGTTGTGCTGAAATCATCAAAGGTGAGGAGTGCATGGAATTGATCATGGCCATCAGCGTTGCCGTCATTGCCTTGTGCATGATCGGCATCGCGCTGGCGGCGACGTCTCTATTGTTGCGCGCTCGCAAGCTCGTGGCGGAATTGGAAAAGCTGGCAGAAACGGTGCGCATGCACTTGCCACCTTTGATGCATGATGTCACGCAAATCAGCTCGGATGTGCGCAGCATTGTGCGGAACGTCGAGCGCGAAATACCCAAGCTGCAAGATACCGTCAGTTCGATTCGCGATACCGCGCGTGAAGTGCATCAACTCGAGCAGATGATCCGTCTGCGCGTGCAGCGGCCGTTGCTCGAAGTATCCGGGTTGATCGGCAGTGTGCTGGGCGGCGTTTACAAGCTCGGCAGCAAGTTTATTCGACGTAAGAAATAGGACCATTACTTTTCAAGGACAGAAAGATGCAATCTTCGGAGTTGGATCGCCGGTTGCAGATCGTGCGTGAAATCGCGGTCGCAGCCGGCGAAGTCGCGTTGCAGTTTTACGATGAAAAAATTCAAATCGAATGGAAGTCGGCGGGGAATCCGGTAACCGCCGCTGATCACGCGGCCAATGAAACGATATTGGCGCAACTGCATCAGCATTTCAGCGGCGAAGCAGTGTTATCGGAAGAATCGCAAGACGACATGAGCCGTCTCGGCAAGGATTTGGTCTGGGTCGTCGATCCGCTTGACGGGACGAAAGAGTTCATCAAGCGCAACGGCGAATTTTCCGTGATGATCGGCCTGGTGGAAAACGGGCGCGCCACGCTCGGCGTGGTTAGCCAGCCGGCGGCGGCAAAGGTTTATTTTGGCGCGGCCGGTTTGGGCGCATGGTTCGCGGCTGCAAACGGCATGCATACGTTGCGCGTTTCCGATCTGCGTGAGCCGGCGCGTTTGCGCATGGTGGCAAGCCGTTCGCATTTCGATGCGCGCGTCGATCGCGTGCGCAAGCGCCTCGGCATCCATGAAATTCGCCACTCGGGCAGCGTCGGCCTGAAATGCGCCCTGATTGCCGCGGGCGAATGTGAAGTCTATATTCATCCCAGTTCGAAAGTCAATATGTGGGATAGCTGCGGACCGGCGGCGATTCTAACGGCGGCGGGCGGCGTGATGACGGATTTGCGCGGCGAGCCTTTGAATTACACCGCTGTGGAAGTCAGGCATCGCCAGGGGCTGGTGGCAACCCACGGCCGTTTGCACGAACAAGTGATTCAGGCAATTCTCGATGAACATGTCACCGTCGAATAACGAGGCCGGCGCGCCGCTGGTGATGGTTGCGGTGAACGATTTGTTTATGCGCAGCAAGATCAACGCTGTGGCGCAGGCGGCAAAAGTCGACCTCAACGTCTTTGGCGATTTTAATCGTTTGCGGGCGCAGCTTTCTGACACGCCGGCATTGGTGTTAATCAATCTTGGCGAGCTTTCACCGCAGGACGTTCCGCTTTTAGCGGAATTGCTGCAAGCTGGCCATCGTGTGATTGGATTCCTGAGTCATGTCGAAGTCGATCTGGCGCGGGTTGTGCGTGCGACTGGTTGCGAGGTGATGCCGCGGTCAGAGTTTTTCGAGCGCTTACCGGAAATATTACTGGAGCATGCAAACACCGGAGCGGGGCATTAAACGAGACCCGAAAACATTTCGGCTCTGTGAATACCCTCGATCTTAACGTAGGCTGAGCTTGTCGAAGCCGGGCTTGTCGAAAACCTGCACTCGCTTCGACAGCCTTCACTTCAGTGGTTTTCATATAGCCCGATTGCAAGCAGACCTCGGATAACCTGCCTTTCTCATCCTGCACTTGAAATTAGCCAAGGGAAACGTTCTTGCACCGTTTTTTGCCATGGATGATCCGGTCGCGATTCCCGCGTGGCGGTTTCACCCTTTTTCTCATACCTGAAATTTTTGTGCTACGCCAACGAATATGCCTGTTTTGGGCGACGCTCGCCCTGGCGCACGCCGGGTTTGGCCTCGAATTTTGCCTGGCGCAGGATGATTATCGCATCAAGGAATTCAAACTGGAAGGCGTTGAGCAGGTTTCGCAAGCCGAATTGCGCGAAGCATTGGCAACCAAAAGCCTTTCGTGGGTCAATCAAGTGGCGCCCTGGAAAGACGCGCCGTTGTTCAATAGTTATGAATTTCAACTGGATCTCCTGCGCATTCCCAAGTTCTATCGCCTGCAAGGGTTTTATCGCGCGCGCGTCATCGACCACAAGCTTGACGTTGACGACGGCAAGCAGGAAATTCGTGTGCGCGTCACGATCGAAGAAAACGAACCGGTACGCCTGGCGCAAATTTCATTCGTGCCGGCGGATTCCAACAATTTGACCCACCTGTGGCCTGATCTTCACAAGGCGCTCGACCTTGAGGTCGGCGATATCGCCGCTGACGGCGCAATCAGCCGCAACCGTCTTGCCCTGTTCAATCGTTTCGCTGATCAAGGCTATCCCTTTGCCGAAATAACGCCGCAACTTCATCCCGCTGCGGATAATCTGACGGCAAAACTGATTTTTAAAATCAATCCCCAAAAGTGGTGCACATTCGGTAAAATTGAAATTCAGGGCCAACATTATTATCCCTCGCGCGTAATCCGTAAGGAACTTTCATTCAAAGAAGGCGAACGCTTTAGCCAAAGCAAATTGCTGGAATCGCAACAGCGCATTTATTTATTGGAACTGTTTCAGTCCGTGCAAATTCGCGGCGTGCCGGTTGACGAGCAGAGCAGCGCTGTGCCCATCGAAGTTCGGGTGAGAGAAGCGCCTCGTTACACGCTCAAATTGGGCGGGGGATTTGGCACGGAAGATCGCTTTCGTACAACCGTCAACTGGCAACGGCGGAATTTTTTGGGTGATGCGCGACGCATGCAAGTGGAAGCCAAATATTCCGATCTTGAACCGGGACGTTTTCAAATCACGCTGTTTCAACCGCACATCCCCGATGCCAAAACGTCTCTGCAATTCAGCCCCTATTATCAGCGTCAAGTCGAAAAATCGAGGGATGAAGCAGGCGAGCGGCGCGTCGTGTTTGACTTGCGGCGCGCGGGCGCCGAGGCCTTAATGCGCCGTCGTCTCGGACGTTTCAGCAGCGGTTATGTACGTTATCGTCCTGAGCGAGTCGAAATTGCAGCCATGAATGATTCAACCAACGGCATCCGGCGCACGGGACGCTCGACGCTCACCCTGGGTATGTCGGGCAATACCAGTGAGCCGTTGTTTTCTCCACGCCGGGGTTATTTTCGTTCGCTCGAAGTGAATTGGGGGAATTTGTTTTTAAGGGATAAGCCGTATTGGCGCGCGACCGCGGAATACCGCACCTACACCCGCCTCTCGCAGCCCGTGATTTTGGCAACGCGCATGCGCATCGGCAGTTTGTTTTTGCCGCCGGAAATCACCGAGGCCGAAGTGCCGGACGAGCTTTATTATGCCGGCGGCAGCACGTCCGTGCGCGGTTGGCGCCGGCTTCGCTTGGGGCCGATCGACAACAATGATGTACCGAGCGGCGGGCGCAGCATATTGGAGGGGAACCTCGAGTTGCGGCTGCCTTTGTGGAAGAGTCTGGGCATGGTTCTCTTCACCGACGCCGGTAACGTTTGGCGTTCCAGCGCCACGTTTCCTTTGGATGATCTGCATTATGCCGCAGGCTGGGGTTTGCGGTTGGATACGCCCATCGGGCCGGGGCGAATCGATTTCGCGTGGAAGCTCAACCGGCAAGTAGAAGCGGAGAAACGCTTTGAATTTCATTTGAGCATCGGGCAGGCATTTTGAATAAACGAAGCGCCGGAAATCTTTACGCACGCCGTCCGTGCTGAGAAGAACGTGCAAAGGCCAGCCTTGAAATCAAGTGTTTGAAAGCTGGCCTTTGTTGGATTTATTCGCGCAGGAGAACGCGAGTTGTAATAGTTTTACACGGCTATCCGGTACTCGCCTCTCCCACCTGAATTTGGCGGCGCAGATCAGCCCTCCATGTAAGTATATCCCTCAAAGCCGTTACGATACATTTCAAGCACGTGGCGCGATTCGTGTATCGAGCATTTGCCCTCGCGCACTGCGCGCTCGACGCTTTCGCGAAAGCGGTTGACGAGATCGTCCTTCTTCTGCTGCACATAACCCAGCACCTCGGCCACCGTGTCGCCGTATTCGACATGCTCGATTTTGTAAGTATGCTCGTCGCCGTCGAGCGTCACGTGTACGGCATTGTTGTCGCCGAACAGATTGTGCAAATCGCCGAGAATCTCCTGATAAGCGCCTACTAAAAAAATGCCGATGAGATATTCCTCGTTTTCATGCAAGGGATGCAGCGGCAACACATCTTTAACGTCGCGCAAATCAATGAAGCGGTCGATGCAGCCGTCGGAATCGCAGGTGATGTCGGCCAGCACGGCGGATTGCGTTGGATTTTCATGCAGGCGGTGAATCGGCATGATCGGGAAAACCTGATCGATCGCCCAGGCATCGGGCAGCGATTGAAACAGCGAGAAATTGCAAAAGTAAATATCCGCCAGAGCTTTGTCCAATCCCTCCAATTCATCCGGAATATAGTCCCAATCCTTGGCCAGGCGCTGAATCTTGTGATTGGCCGCGCGATAAACCGCTTCGGCGTAGGCGCGCCAGTGCAGATTGATATAGCCGAGATTGAACATGTTTAAGATCTGCTCGCGCGCATGTTGAATGTCGTGATAGGCTTCCTGATAATTTTTCCGGCTCAGGCTTTGATAGGAATCCCACAACTCGACCACCAGCGGCGGGGCGTCAACCGGTTTTTGCGGTTCGATCGGCTGTGACGCAATCGCGCCCAACACGTTGAATACCAACACAGAATGATGCGCCGTGATGGCGCGTCCGGATTCGCTTACAATGATGGGATGCGGTACGTTGGCCTCGTCGCACGTCGTCATGATTTGATAGACGACGTCGTTGGCATATTCCTGCAACGAGTAATTGGCGGAGGCGGAGAAATTCGTGCGCGAGCCGTCATAATCCACCGCCAGGCCGCCGCCGACATCGAAATACGTCAACGCCGCGCCAAGCTTTTTGATTTCGACGTAATAGCGGCCGGCTTCGCGCAGCGCGTCTTTGATATTTCGAATGGCGGTGATTTGGCTCCCGAGATGATAGTGCAGCAACTGCAAACAATCGAGCATGTTTTGGGATTTGAGCTTGTCCACCGTCTGCAAAATTTCCACCGGCCCTAATCCGAATTTTGAGCGATCGCCGCCTGAGGCTTCCCAGCGGCCCGCGCCTTTGGTGGAAAGCCGGATGCGCAGCCCGATGGCCGGCTTCACGTTCATGCGTTCCGCGATTTTGATGATCAAATCAACTTCATTGAACTTTTCCACGACGAGCACAACATTCTTGCCCACTTTGCGCGCCAACAAGCCCAGCTCGATGAACTCCTCATCTTTGTAGCCGTTGCACACGATCAACGCCTCGGGATCATCGATCAATGCCATGGTCGTCAATAATTCCGGTTTCGAGCCGGCTTCCAGGCCGTAATGAAACGGCCGCCCTGCGTCTACGATGGTGGAGACCACGTGTTTCTGCTGGTTGACTTTGATGGGATAGACGCCGCGATAAACCGATTGATACTTGTATTCTTCGATGGCATTTTGAAAGCTTGTACACAGGTCGCGCACACGCGTGCGCAGAACATCGGAGAAGCGCACCAACAGCGGCAGTTGGATGCCGCGTTGTTGAATCTCGTCAACCAGAATTTTGAGATCGATCGCGCGTCCCGTGTCGCCGTTGGGATGCACTACCACGTGGCCGTTTTCATTCACGGCAAAAAAATTCGCGCCCCATTGCGCGATGTTGTATGCTTCGATGGAATCTTGAATTTTCCAGACCGACACGTTGCCCTCATGATGGTTTAAGTTAGATGTATTTGCTGACGAATTTCAGATAACCCTGCCGCCCGCCTTCTTTTGTCCAAAATTGCACGGATTTGTGAATACGTTTAAGACAAGCAATGATTTCATCCAGAGTATTGTTCGGCGACGCAATTTTTTCGCCCTTCTGGGTTTCAAACGTGTTGCGCCCCAAACGCCAGTCACACATGTTTTTGGCTGCCTGCACGACCAGATTCGCACGATCGGAGAGATTGGTGTAAGGCGGATAGCGTTTTGCCGCTTCCGCTACATATTGGCGCGTCAATGCCTGAACGGCATCGGCGATATCATAATCCGTCAACTCCGGATGGTCACGATACACGCTCACGATCGCAAACTCAATGTTTTGCAATACATCTTGATATTTTTCTTCGAATCGCATGACCAAGCTCCTCAGCCAAAATATTTGCTCAATCCACTGCGCGCAGTTGAAGGGAATTTTGCAACCGGCGCGGAGTCTACAAAAGTTATTTTTGATTATCAAGCCCCAATGTGTTTACGGACAAAATTTTTGGCAAAAATCGAACGGCCTCTAAAAATTTGCCGCCGGCATGAAGTTGAGAAAACTCTTGCGGTTCTAGGTGTTGCGCCTTATGTTTTGCCGGCGCTTGCGCCATGAGAATCCGGTAGCCTTTTCAGAAAAGATGAGCGGCGCGACTAGCGGCCGATTTATTGCAATATTCTATTAGAATCTTATGAGATTCTCTCCCGATTCTCGCAAATACAAGTTAGGCTTCGCATTATCGAATATGAGGAAATTGCATGAGCGCGTTGACTGTCATTATCCCCGCATCCCCTTCCAGCCAGTTCAATGAAACATTACAACAGTTCTCGGTCGCCGATTCTGTAAAAAAGATTTTGCTGTTGCACGACGGTGGAGAGATTCCGGACCACGCTAAATGTGAAGGGCTGCGTGTGACCGGATGGCATTCCGGCAAGACGCTGAACGCGGTGTTCAAAAGTATCAAAACACCATATGCGCTATTGGTTTTGCCTGCGGCTGAGATTCAACTTGGCCAGCGTGCTTTGGAAAGACTTTTGACAGCAGCGGAGAGCACCCGCGCTGGGATGGTGTACGCGGGTTTTTTTGAGATCAAAAATGGCGCACGCAGCGAACATCCGTTGAATGACTATCAGATCGGCAGCGTGCGCGACAATTTCGATTTTGGCAGCGTGTTGCTTTTCAATATGGCGGCGGTGCGCGCCAGCTTGAAAAAATATGGCGCCATCGCCAATGTCGAATTCGCCGGGCTGTATGATTTACGCTTGAAACTCTCGCTGCATCATGAGCTGTTTCACATTCAGGAATTTCTCTACACGGGAGAAAGTTGCGACACAGCATCTCAAGCGTCTCGGCGCTTATCTGCCGCCGCGCTTCAAGAAAGTTCCCAAGCCTTTGCATGATTTTCCGGTGACGGCCAGCGTCATCATTCCCGTGCGCAACCGCGTGCGCACCGTTGCCGAGGCCGTGAACAGCGCACTCACGCAGCAGACGGACTTTTCCTTCAACGTTATCGTTGTCGACAATCATTCCACTGACAGCACGACGGAGAAATTGCAAGAACTCTCGACGCAACATCCGGCTTTGATTCATCTGATTCCGGAGCGCCACGATCTTGGCATCGGTGGCTGCTGGAATGAAGCGGTCGCCTCGGAGCATTGCGGCAGATATTCCGTGCAACTCGATTCCGACGACATCTACAGCGGGCCGGACACGCTGCAAAAAATTGTCAATGAATTTCGCAGCGGGAATTACGCCATGGTCATCGGCTCGTACCGGCTGGTGAACATGAATCTCGAAGAAATCCCGCCGGGCCTGATCGATCATCGCGAATGGACGCCGGTCAACGGCCGCAACAATGCGCTGCGCATCAACGGCCTGGGCGCGCCGCGCGCTTTCGACACCGCGCTGTTGCGTGAAATCGGCCTTCCCAATGTGAGCTACGGCGAGGATTATGCCGTGGCCCTGCGGCTGTCGCGCGAGTATCAAATCGGCAGGATCTACGATTGCGTTTATCTTTGCCGCCGCTGGGAAGGCAACACCGATGCCGCCCTGCCCATCGACAAAATCAATCGCCACGATTACTACAAAGACAAGATTCGCACCATTGAAATTCTGGCGCGGCGACAAAACAATCGTTCGCGCAGGTAGCGGGTGCGCCGTGGCGTACACAAGAATTTGCGGAATCAATCGCGATTAACATCATCTTATGGAATTTGACAATCAAAATCGGTAATCGCAGTTCGTTCTGCCACGGCCAAGTCGTGGCTGAACATTGCCGAGCTTGATTGTCAAAATTCATCAGGAGAGGCATATTGCAATCCAACCGAATCTTTGCACGTTACGATTCTTCCCGGAATCCACCCTCACTGGCCAAGTTGACGCTCGAATTGCTCGAACAACAGAAGGCCGCCTGGCCGCAGCTTGCCGAGGGTTATCGCGCCCTGGATAGCGTGCGCGTGCGCGAGCTGCACGCTGAAGGATTTACCGTGCGCTTGCAGTTCAATCCGCAGCGCGTGGTAAGCAGCGGCGCAAAAGTCGATGCCCAATCCATTCAAGCGCGGCCGTGCTTTCTCTGCGAAAAAAATCTGCCCGGCCAGCAAAAGGGCGTCGGCTATCGCGATGACTATCTCGTGTTGTGCAACCCGGCGCCGATCTTCGCACAGCATTATACCATTGCGCATGTCCAGCATCGGCCGCAAGCCATCGACGGAAGCATTGAAATCCTATTGAAGCTGGCGCGAGAGTTCAGTCCGCAGTTCAGTGTGTTTTATAACGGCCCGCGCTGCGGCGCCTCGGCGCCGGATCATTTGCACTTTCAAGCGTGTCCATCGCAAGTCATTCCCGTGGAAACACAAATTCTTGAACCGGGATGCAGCGTGCTGGCGAAAAACCTGGCCGGGGTCACGCTGCACACAAGCCAGGAATTGGGACGGGAAATCCTGCTGCTCACCGGCGCTGATGAAAACGCCCTGACGGCCGCGCTGGCGCGCACGATCAAAGCCATGAAAGAAGCCGTGGCCGATCCCGACGAGCCGATGATGAACATCATCGGCACGTTTCGCGATGGCTATTATCGGGCCATCATCTTTCCGCGCCGCAAGCATCGCCCGGAAGTTTATTTCCGTGAAGGCGAAGATAGAATTCTGGTCAGTCCGGCCTCCGTTGATATGGGCGGATTGATCGTCACGCCCATCGAAAAAGATTTCCTTCGCCTTGATGGGGAACAGATCACGAACATCTATCGCGAAGTATCCATCACTCCCGAAATCACCCAACAAATCATTGAATCGTTATGATCAGCTCCGAGCCGCAAATCAAAGTCGGCATCATTACCCGGCGCCGCGAAGTGCGCGGATATTTTAGGGGAGAGTTCCGGATTAATGGAAGCCTATCCGTTGCCGGCGCCTGGCAGGCGCATGTGAAAAACGATGCTATCGTACTCATAAACGAAGCGGGTGATGAACTGCTGCACGCTCCGGAAATTCATTGCCGCCATCTTTACTCTTCCACCTTCACGCTCGAAGAGGTGATCATCGGCATCGATTTTCATTGGGAAAGAAAAGAAGCACAAACCTTCCAGGGCGGCTTGCGGCTGGTGTTGGATAAAGACGCCACACTCACCGCCATCAACGAAATCTCTGTCGAAGATTACCTGGCGAGCGTGATTTCTTCGGAGATGAGCGCCACCGCGCCCATGGAATTGCTCAAAGCGCATGCGATCACCTCGCGGAGCTGGCTGGTGGCGATGCTGGAGCGCGAAAAAAAAGAACAGCAACGCGGACGGCCCAGCCAGCGTACTCTCGAAAAACCAGGCGAGCTGATTCGCTGGTACGATCGCGAAGATCACGATCGGTTCGACGTCTGCGCCGACGATCACTGCCAGCGCTATCAAGGCGTGACCAAAATCATTTCCGCGGCTGCGGCAGAAGCGGTTCGCGCCACGCACGGCGTTTTTCTTGTTTACGATAATCAAATCTGCGATGCGCGTTTCTCCAAAGCCTGCGGCGGCCTGAGTGAAAATTTCGAGAACGCGTGGGAGGAAACGCCCATTCCGTACTTATCCTGTATTTCTGATGCGGTGCAAGAACATGCGCCGCTGCGCACCGAGGCTGAGGCCAAGAGGTGGATTCTCTCGCAACCGGAAGCCTTTTGCAACACCACCGACGGCAAAATTCTCCAGCAAGTTTTGCCTTCTCGCTGGACCGTGACTTATAATCGCGAGGAGCTGGAAGAAATTCTGCGAGCGAAATCCGGAATAGATTTCGGCAGTCTGCAAAACCTTGTGCCCGTGCAGCGTGGGCCTTCGGGAAGGATCATCAAACTGAAGATCGTTGGCACGAAAATGAGCATCATCGTCGGCAAAGAATTGGAGATTCGGCGCTGGTTTTCAAAAAGTCATCTTTACAGCTCGGCATTCGTCGTGCGGACTGCAGTAGACACAGCGGGCCTCCCAACCCATTTCACGCTGCATGGCGCGGGCTGGGGGCACGGCGTCGGGTTTTGCCAGATCGGTGCGGCGATCATGGCGACCAAAGGCTACAAAGCAGAAGAAATTGTGCGGCATTATTTCCGCGGCGCAGAACTCAAAACACTTTATTGAAAAGTACCAAAGCAAAGGAGAGCGGCATGAACAGTTATCGATTTCTTGCAAGAAAGG
>QEVD01000658.1 GCA_003576975.1 Candidatus Zhuqueibacterota bacterium | reverse complement strand
TTGAATCATTCGGCTCGAGGCGACCGGAGAGAGAATCCGTTTTGCCTTTGAGAAGAAAGTCATCGGCTACCGGGTCCATCCCAACGATTTCACCACTTTGCAGGGGATAGAAAAACGCGTAGGTAACGATGGTCAACTTCTGATAGGGTATCAAGCGATGGTTCAGACGCTCGCGGTTCTTTTGCCATTTCCAGGACGGAAAATAACCGTTGATGTCCTTTTGCTGTCCCTGCAGCGGCAGCGCAAAAAGAAAAAGCGCAGGAATCAGAGTCCATTTCAGAAGTTTGGCCATGGTCGCCTCTCGCCAAATAATTTCAACATGCCAGCCTTCGGCCAGTTATTCGGGAACCGCTTCGAGCAACAGATTCCGGCTGAATTGCACCGCAAGTTTTGCCGCCGGCCCGCTCACGCTGCCGTAGTCTTTTTGATTGACATAATCAAGCACGCGATAGCTGCGAGCCTCGAGACCGCGAAGTTCCACTTCCCCATTCCATTCGTTCGCATAGAAGGCATAATACATCTTGCCCTCTTTTTGAATCGCATGGGCCTCGGGTTTGTCAAAGCCGATGTCGTACAGGCTGCCAAGATAAGTGCCGGCGGGCAACATCTTCGCGTGATACACCTCCGACCATTTCGCCCACACCGGCTCACGCTCGGCAGTCAGGTCGACTTTGGAATCCTTCTTGGCGCCCACCGGCCAGGTGAACTTAGTGCCGATGATGCCGCCGATGCCGACCGTCGTAGCAAAGTCATCGCGGCCATCGCTCAGCTCCACATGATCGCCATAATAGGCCGCGTTGGGCCCCATCAACGCTTTGAGAGTCTTGCCCTTCAAGCGAATCTGCCACGAGCTTTCGGGATCCGAAGACACCGATTGATTCATATAGGGCATGGTGAAAAACGAAAATGCCGTGCCGCACGGACAGATTTGCACGACGGCATTGGGATGAATGCTTATTGCGGTTTCATAGATCACCTTGAAAAACTCCGGCATCTTCTCGACCGACTCTTCGGGATAGGCATGCTGATGCGCCGGATTGTAACACGGCGGCGCGCCGTTCAAGTGTTGCCCGTCGATCTTCAAACCTTCGAATCCCCAGGTCTGCATGAAAGTCTTGACGAGATTTCTGGTGTATTCCTGCACCGGCGGATAAGCGGGACACAAATAGTAGGCATCCCACCAACTGATGTCTTGCCGGGAGCCGTCTTCGTTCAGCAACAGATACTCGGGATGCTGCATGATCAGATCCGTGCCGGGATCGACCGCCAGTGGCGCCCACCACAGTTTTGATTTCAATCCTTGTGCGTTCATCTGCTTCACGAAGTTGATCATGTCGGCATCGCCGCGCGGGAATTTCTTCGGGTCGAGATACCAATCGCCTTCCGCGGTTTGCCAGCCGTCATCGAGCGTTGCCCACTGATAACCGAGCTTTTTTGCCATCGGCAGCGTGTTCACGACTTGATCCATGGTGAACTTGCGCTCATAACCCCAGGCGCACCATTCCGGCTCATAGGTCGAGGCCGGCGGCTCGTGGAACGCAATGCCCTGCTTGATCATCAGCCGGCGATAATCCGCCAGGGTTTGAAAATAGTCACCGCGGTGAACGCTCACGAAAGTCGGCAGAGTGATGAGTGATTCTCCGGGCTTGAGCGTCTTCTTCATTTTGAATTGGACGCCCAACGACGCGGTGGTGGAGTCCATCATGCTCACCGGCAGCGACACCAGTTTCGGCACCATTTCGAGATGACCGACGCCGATGCCGACGTTGCGATTCCAAACATCAACCACCGGCGTGCCGCCGCCGTAGTCGGAGGCGTTCATGCCCATGAAGTTTTCTTGTGAGAAACCCGCTTTGAGCGGCAACACCCAGTCCGCCCGGGATTCATAGGATCCGCTTTGATAAGACCAGAAGCGCGGGTCGTCCGTCTCACGCGCGGAGATCGTGTAGTGACTGTTCGTCCAGCCGTCGATGGTTACTTCGGCATCGCCGGTGTTGGTGTAGGAAACCTGATACACCGCCATGCTCGGGAAATCATCATAAAGCGAAACGGCAATCTCTTTGCGCAGCGCCGCGTTGCTGCCGGTGAGGATATATTTTTTGCCTTTGCCAATGGCGTCATCGAGGTTTTCCTGCTGTTGGCCTTCGAAAGCAAAATCTTTCACCTCATTTCCAGAAATGACGACGAATTCGCTGGATGAAAAGTCTCCAACTTCGAC
>QEVD01000657.1 GCA_003576975.1 Candidatus Zhuqueibacterota bacterium | reverse complement strand
CGAAATACTCGTTCTCGTCCTCAGCTTCATGGTTCTGCTTCTGCTGGGCGTGCCCATTGCCTTTTGCATCGGCATCTCGACCACGCTCACGATGCTGTTAAGCATTCAAACCATGCCGGCGCTGACCACAGTGGCGCAGCGCATGGCAACCGGCCTCGACAGTTTTGCGCTGCTGGCCATTCCATTTTTTATTCTCGCCGGACAGTTGATGAATCGCGGCGGCGTGGCGCGCCGGCTGATCGATCTCGCCAAAGCCCTTGTCGGCATGCTGCCCGGCGGATTGGCTTACGTGAACATCCTCGCGTGCATGCTGTTTGGCGCGATCTCGGGTTCGGCGGCAGCGGCAGCGGCGGCGATCGGCGGTTTCATGACCCCGTTGATGAGTAAAGAAGGTTATGACAAAAACTTCAGCGCCGCGGTCAACATCACTTCTTCGACGACGGGTTTGTTGATTCCGCCCAGCAATATTCTGATCGTTTATTCGCTCGCCAGCGGCGGCGTTTCAATTGCCGCGTTGTTTCTCGCGGGTTATGTGCCCGGCATCGTTGTCGGCGGAGCGCTGATGATCGTCGCCGGCTCTCTGGCTTATGTCAAAAAATATCCGGTCGGTGACCGCGTTGCGCTCAAAGAAAGCTTCAAACGCTTCCTCGATGCGATTCCGAGTTTGTCGCTGTTGATCGTGGTGATGGGAGGAATTCTCGCTGGTTATTTTACCGCAACAGAAGCATCAGCTATTGCCGTGTTGTACACGTTCATTTTATCCGTGCTGGTTTATCGTGAAGTCAAATGGAAAGAAATTCCGCAAATCCTGCTCGATTCTGCGGCCACCACCGCCATCGTGATGCTGTTGATCGGCACCTCCATGGGCATGTCGTGGATTATGTCGTATGAAAACATTCCGCAAGGCGTGAGCGCAGCGTTGATCTCGTTGAGCGATAACAAGGTTGTCATTTTGCTCATCATCAACTTGATTCTGCTGTTCGTCGGCACGTTCATGGACATGACGCCGGCGGTGCTGATTTTCACGCCCATTTTTCTGCCGGTGGTGATGAAGCTGGGAATGGATCCCATTCACTTTGGCATCATCTTGGTTTTGAATTTGTGCATCGGCCTTTGCACGCCGCCGGTGGGCAGCGTGTTGTTTATCGGTTGCGGCGTCGCCAACACCACCGTGGTTAAAGTTCTCAAACCACTCATCCCGATGTTCATCGCCATGATCGTGGCGCTCATTTTGGTGACGTACGTTCCGGAGTTGAGCCTGGCCTTGCCGAGGTGGTTTGGATTTTAAAAATGCAAATTAGTGTCATTTATGAAAGACTTCTTCATTACTGAAAACTTTTTACTTCACAACAAAACCGCTGCCGAGCTTTATCATGATTATGCCAAAGCTCAGCCGATCATCGACTATCATTGTCATTTGCCGCCCAAAGACATTTCCGAAAACAAGAAGTTCGCCAACTTGACGCAGATTTGGCTTTACGGCGATCACTACAAATGGCGCGCGATGCGCACCAACGGCATCGACGAAAGATTCATCACCGGCAGCGCTTCCGACTGGGAAAAATTTCTCGCGTGGGCCGAGACCGTGCCGAAAACGCTGCGCAATCCGCTTTATCATTGGACGCACATGGAGCTGACGCGGCCGTTTGGCATTTCCGACAAACTCTTGAACAAGGACACGGCCAAGGAAATTTGGGAGAGGTGCAACGCCAAGTTGGCGCAGGACGAATTCTCCGTAAGGGGTATTCTACAGCAATTCGATGTCAGATTGGTTTGCACCACGGATGATCCAATTGACAATTTGGAATATCATCAACTCATCAAGAATGATCAAAACTTCGGCATCAAAATTCTGCCGGCATTTCGCCCCGACAAGGGCTTGTTCATTGAAACCGGCGCTGCGTTTCGCGAATGGGTGAGCAAGCTGGCCGCCGCTGCTGATGTTGACATCAATAATTTTTCGGACTACCTCGCCGCGCTCAGAAAGCGGCGCGATTTTTTTGACGCGCAAGGCTGCCGCTTGTCCGATCACGGCATTGAGACGGCTCATGCGGAAGATTACACCGAAGCCGAAATCAAAACTATTTTCAAGAAGGCGCTGGAGGGCAAGCCCGTCACAACAAGCGAGACGCTCAAATTCAAATCCGCGATGCTGTACGAGCTGGGCTTGATGTATCATGAGAAAGGCTGGGTGCAACAGTATCACCTGGGCGCGCTGCGCAACAACA
>QEVD01000067.1 GCA_003576975.1 Candidatus Zhuqueibacterota bacterium | reverse complement strand
TTGTCGAAGGCAGCCGTTAGCAACCAGCAACAAGACTCATCCTTTCATCTTCTTGGCATTTTCAACGGCATCTTCGATGGTGCCGACCATGTAGAACGCCTGTTCCGGGAGATCGTCATAGTCGCCTTCGACGATGCCCTTGAAGCCGCGAATGGTATCTTCGCGGCGGACGTATTTGCCCGGGGTACCGGTGAATTCCTGCGCCACGAAAAACGGCTGACTCAGGAACTTTTCGATGCGGCGCGCGCGATTCACGGCGATCTTGTCGTCGTCGGACAATTCTTCCATGCCGAGAATGGCGATAATATCTTGCAGCTCTTTGTATTTTTGCAAAATCTGCTGCACCTGGCGCGCGACGCGGTAATGCTCCTCACCCACCACCAGCGGCGAGAGAATGCGCGAGGTCGAGTCCAGCGGATCGACCGCCGGATAAATTCCCAGCTCGACGATGCGGCGAGACAATACTGTGGTGGCGTCGAGATGCGCGAAAGTTGTCGCGGGCGCGGGATCGGTCAAGTCATCCGCCGGCACATAAATCGCCTGCACGGAGGTGACGGAACCTTTTTTCGTGGAAGTGATGCGCTCTTGCAGCGCGCCCATTTCCGTGGCCAGCGTCGGCTGGTAACCGACGGCGGAAGGCATGCGGCCGAGCAAGGCCGACACTTCCGAGCCGGCTTGCGTGAAGCGGAAGATGTTGTCGATGAAGAGCAGCACATCCTTGCCTTCGGCATCACGGAAATGCTCGGCAATGGTCAGCGCGGAAAGCCCGACGCGCGCGCGCGCGCCCGGCGGCTCGTTCATCTGGCCGAAAACCATGCTGGTTTTGCTGATGACGCCCGAGTGCGTCATTTCCAGCAGCAAGTCGTTGCCTTCGCGCGTGCGCTCGCCCACGCCGCCGAACACGGAATAGCCGCCGTGTTCCGTTGCGATGTTGCGGATCAATTCTTGAATGAGAACGGTTTTGCCCACGCCGGCGCCACCGAACAGGCCGGTTTTTCCGCCCTTCAAATAAGGCTCGAGCAGATCGATAACTTTGATGCCGGTTTCCAGCATTTCCGATTTCGTTTCCAAACTCTCCAGCGGCGGCGCCGGGCGGTGAATCGGTTGATAAACCTCCGTCTGCACCGGGCCTTTTTCATCGATCGCCTCGCCGATCACATTGAGCACGCGGCCCAGCGTGCCGGCGCCGACCGGCATCAAGATGGGCTGCCCGGTGTTCTTCACTTTCGTGCCGCGCACCAGGCCGTCGGTGGAATCCATGGCGATGCAACGCGCGGTATTCTCGCCAAGATGCTGCTGCACTTCCAAAACCAGGCGCTCGCTTTTGCCGCCGCCGACTGCGCGATTCAATTCGAGCGCGGTGAGAATGGCCGGCATGTCCGCGCCTTCAAACGAAACATCGACAACCGCGCCGATAACTTGAACGACTTTGCCTTCTTGCATGTGAGAATGGCCTTATGATTGAGATTGATTGCCAGGCACTTTTTTAAGCCACTGATGAAGACGGATTTTCACTGATGCTTTTATATTCAAAAATTTTGAAATCCGTGCAGATCCGTGTAAATCCGTGGCTAAAAGCTTTCTTTCTGAAAAATGTACAGCAGCAGATGAATGAGATTTGACGCGGATCTACAAATCTCTTTCATCACGCATACATGAGGCGGCCCTTGGGCTGAGGGATCGGGCGGCCCAACTCTTTCGCAGTTTCAACCCATTCTTGTATGATGATTTCGGCATTTGCCAACGCGTGCTTATAGGTTTTGCCATCCGCGGCACAGCCGGGCAGTTCGGGAACTTCCGCGATGAAGGCCTGATCTTCCTCGCTCCAATAGATAATGATTTCGTATCTACTCATCTTCAGCCGCCTACTTCTTCAACGCCTCGGCGCCGCCGACGATTTCCAAAAGCTCTTTGGTGATCGCCGCCTGCCGCGCTTTGTTGTAATGCAGCGTCAACTGCATGATGATATCCTTGGCATTCTCCGTTGCCGCGTCCATCGCCGCCATGCGTGCGCCCAATTCTGCGGCGTAGGATTCCAGCAACGCCTGCCACAGCTCGATGTTGATGTATTTCGGGCAAAGCGTGTCCAAAATTTTTAGCGGCGAGGGTTCGAAAATAAAATCCGTGGGATACCGTTCATCCTGCGGCGGGCGCGGCACGATCGGCAACAGTTGCTGCACTGTGAGGTTCTGCTGAATCACCGACTTGAACTCGTTATACACGAGAAAAATGCGGTCGAGTTTTTCGCCGGTGTATTGCTGTTGAATCAACTCGCCGATGTCCTGCGCGTGCGTAAAATCGAGGTAATTGAAAAAGCCGGTGTACTTCGCCAGGATGGGATAATTGCGCCGCTGGAAATGTTCATACCCTTTTTTGCCCACGCAAATCAGCGAGGTTTGCAGGCCCGGGCGCTGCGCGTTTTGAAATTCATTCGTGGCGCGGCGAATGACGTTGGCGTTGAAGCTGCTGGCCAGCCCGCGATCGCCGGTGATCACGACAAAGGCAATGTGCTTGGGCTCCTCGTGAACGGTGAGCAGCGGGTGCAAGCCCGGATCGACTTTCGCGCTGACGTGGCCCAAAATTTCGTCGAGATTGCGCGCATACGGCCGCGCCTTCAGCATGCGCTCTTGCGCGCGCCGCAACTTGGCGGCCGCCACCAGCTTCATGGCTTTGGTGATTTGCTGCGTGCTCTTGACGCTGCCAATCCGGCGTTTAATGTCGCGTAACGTCGCCATTTATGCCTTGCCGCCAAAAATTTGCAGGAAATCTTTTGCCGCGCCTGTCAATTTGGCCTTCAACTCATCATCGATGGCCTGCTTCGTACGCAGCGTCTCAAAAATGTCGGGGTGGTTGGATTCGATATACGTGAGATATTCTTTTTCGAACCGCTGGATTTGATCGACGGGAACTTCATCGAGCAGGCCGCTGGTGCCGACAAAAATAATCGCAATCTGCTTCTCCACCGAGGCCGGCTCATATTGGCCCTGCTTCAGAATTTCCACCATGCGCGCGCCGCGCGCCAGTTGCTGTTGCGTGAATTTATCCAAATCCGAACCGAATTTGGCAAACGCGGCCAGTTCGCGGTATTGCGCAAGATCGAGGCGCAGGCGGCCGGCGACTTGCTTCATCGCCTTGATTTGCGCATTGCCGCCGACGCGACTCACCGAGATGCCAACGTTGATGGCCGGACGCACGCCCGCATAAAACAAATCGCCCTCGAGAAAGATCTGGCCGTCAGTGATGGAAATCACATTTGTGGGAATATAGCCGGACACGTCGCCGGCTTGCGTTTCGATGATCGGCAATGCCGTGAGCGAGCCGCCGCCCTTGACCACGCCGAATTGCCGCAGCGCATTCATATCGTCGGTGAGCTTGGAGGCGCGTTCGAGCAAACGGGAATGCAAATAAAACACATCACCGGGATACGCTTCGCGGCCCGGCGGACGGCGCAGCAGCAACGAAACCTGGCGATAGGCCCAGGCGTGTTTGGAAAGATCGTCATATACTACCAAGCAATGCTGGCCGTGATCGCGGAAATACTCGCCTATGGCCGCGCCGGCGTAAGGCGCAATGAATTGCAGCGGCGCCGGATCGCTGGCGTTGGCCGCCACCACAATGGAGTAATCCATCGCGCCGGCGTCTTCCAGCGTCTTGACGACGCGCGCCACCGAGGAGGCCTTCTGGCCGACGGCTACATAAATACACTTCACATCGCCGCCCTTTTGGTTGATGATCGCGTCGATCACCACTGCGGTTTTGCCGGTGCCGCGGTCACCGATGATCAACTCGCGCTGGCCGCGGCCAATCGGAATCATCGCGTCAATGGCTTTGATGCCGGTTTGCAACGGCTCTTTCACGGGCTGGCGCTGCACCACGCCAAGCGCCTTGCGCTCGAGCAGGCCGCGCTGTTTCGTGTTCACCGGGCCCTTGCCGTCCAGCGGATTGCCGAGCGGATCGACGACGCGCCCGAGCAGCTCCGGGCCGACCGGAACATCCATCACGCGTCCGGTGCGCTTCACCGTATCGCCTTCTCGAATTTCCGTGTCACGCCCGAAGAGCACGACGCCGACATTGTCTTCTTCAAGGTTCAGCGCCATACCCATCACGCCGTTCTTGAATTCGACCAACTCGCTCGCCTGCACGCCTTCCAAGCCGTAGATGCGGGCAATGCCGTCGCCCACTTGAATGACTTCGCCGACTTCGGCAATATCGATTTTTCGTTCAAATCCTTCGATCTGTTTTTTTAGAATCGAAGTGATTTCATCCGGACGAATTTCCATGCAATCACATCTCCAGGATATTTGATTGGCAAAGCCCGGCTGGCGCCAGCCAGGTTTACTTGTTGCCGCGCATTGAAAAGGTTGAGCGTCAAGCCTTTAAAACGCCGCGGTCAACTTAACGTTAGGATGCTAATTCCGCCTGCTGTACATGGTGGCGCGCAACCGCTCCAATTGCAGGCGCACCGAGCCGTCGAGAATCTTGCCGTCGAGATCGAGAATCAAGCCGCCGAGTATTTCAGGATTGACGCGGTTTTCAATCTCGAAATTCATCTGCAGGGCGTTCGTCAGATCTTTTTTGAGCGCATCCAACTCCGGTTGTGCCATCGGCACCGCCGAAATTGCCAGGGCCTTCACTTTGCGGCTATGCTTGTCGTGGAGTTTTTGAAACGCCTGATGAATTTCACGATAGGCGCCGACGCGCCCCTTTTCCGCCAGCAAGAGCAGAAAATTATACATCACCGGCGAACAGCGCGACTGAAACACCTGCGCAATGGCAGCGCGTTTTTCGGCGCGGCTGTTTTCCGGCGAGCGCAGGAATTGGCTCAATTCCCGATTCTCTTCCACGGTGGTAACGAACTCATACAACTCACGCCGCAACGGTTCGAGTTGGTTGCGCTCCAGCGCGAGGGCGAACAGCGCCTTGGCGTAACGTTGCGCGAGAATGCCTTCTTTCATGTAAAGATAGTCCTCCGCAGCTTCCCGCTGGTTTAATTCGGCTCGCCCACGAGCGGACGAATTTCCTGTAACGCCTGGCGCACGAGATCTTGATGATCTTTGGCGTTCAGCGATTTGCCGATGATCTTCGCTGCAATATTTACCGAAAGCTCGCCCGCGGTGCGCTTGATTTCCTCCAACGCTTTTTCACGCTCCAGCGAGATGTCGCGTTTGGCGCGCTGCGCCATGGCTTCGGCTTCGGCCTGCGCTTTTTGCACGATCTCATCGCGTGCGGTTTCCGCGGATTTCCGGCTTTTGGCGATCAAGTCCTGCGCCTCCTGCCGGGCTTTTGCGATCATCTGATCGTACTCCAGCCGCATGCGCTCGGCATTCTTCTGCGCTTCTTCAGCGCGGTCGAGCGAATCTTTGATCCGGCGTGTGCGTTCGTCAATTGCGGCGACGATCGGGTTCCATGCCTTCCAGCGCAGCAACAACACCAGAATGCTGAAAATAATGATCGTCCAAATAATAAGGCCTGGTTCTAGCTTTAACATGTTTGATCTGGAAATTGAACAATGATCAACCCAACACCCGTGAGCTGGTTCGTGTCCGTCCCCAACTCTCGCCGTCCGGGCGATTGTTAATAAAATCGTCCATCACAACATCCTGACAAACGCAACCGCCCGGCAGTTATGCCATGCGGGATAGACACGCGCCAATGCCCGAGCCTGATTATTTGCCGGCAAGCAAAAAGCAGATCACTTCGCCGAACAGCGCGACGCCTTCGATAAGGGCGGCGGCGATAATCATCGAACCGCGCACGTCAGCCGCCGCTTCCGGCTGGCGGCCAATCGCTTCCATGGCGGCGCTTGCTATTTTACCAATGCCAAAACCTGCACTCATTGCTACAATGCCGGCGCCAATGCCGGCGGCCAGATGTGCCATACCGAATTCACCCATGGCGAATTCCTCCGTCAGTGTTGAATACCATTGATCGAGTTTATTATTGACAATTGCTTGACAGCCGAATTCCGGTACGTATTTATCCCGTTCCCATTGCCGGGCAAAACAACGGGATGAAACAAGCGACAGCTTTTGCAGGGAGTTTCAGATGCCCAAACGAAGATCGCGACGCGAAGCTGCGCTGGCGCGAACCGCACAGCGCCTCGGCATCAGTGCGGATGTCCCGCCTGGGCGGGATGGGCCTCCTCCTCATGGTGCTCTGAATGAGCAGCCGCAAAACCAATAAACAGCGCCGACAACAGCGTAAAGATGTACGCTTGCAGAAAGGCGACAAGTATTTCCAAAAGATTGACGAATAAACTGAAGGCAACCGACACCGGCGCAATACTGAGGCCTGCCCAAAAATTCTCGCCGTTCTTGCTGAAGATGAAAATGAGATTGATCAACGCCAGGATGACGACGTGGCCGGCCGTCATGTTCGCAAAAAGTCGGATGCAGAGCGCAAAGGGCTTGGTGAACAACCCGAGAATCTCGACCGGCACCATGACGATCCACATGAGCGGATGCACGCCCCCGGTGAGATGCTTCAAATAACCGCCCAAACCGTGGGCGCGAATGCTGGCAAACTGGGTGAGAACAAACGTCAGAGAGGCCAAAGCTGCCGTCACGCTCACATTGCCGGTGGCGGTGGCGGCAAACGGCACGAGGCCGATCAAGTTACACGTTAAAATAAAGAAGAAAGCGGTGCAGAGATAGGGCATGTACGTCGCGGCAAGCTTCGCGCCCATGTTGGGGATGGCAATCTCGCGGTAAATGAACTCGACAACCGCGTCAATCATGGCGGCAAAACCGGTGGGAACGCTGCCCGGGCGGTTGCGGCGAGCTGCTGCGGAGAGCGCGATAAACAGAATCAGCGCGACAAACATCATCATGAAGACATGCTTCGTGATCGAAAGATCGATGCCGAACAATTCGAAACGCGGCAGATGAATTTCGCCGATCGGGTGGAAATCCAGTTTATTATCGTCACCGATGTGATGAAGAATAAACTGGCCGATGCTTTCCTCTTCAGAGTGATGCGCCTCTTCGTGCTGCGGTGCGTGGGTCGCGGCCGCGTGCGGCGCTTCGGGGGTGGAGGGTTCTTGCGGCGTGTCGCCGGCCAGGGTGAACAGTGCGAGAATGGAGCTAATCAGCAGCGGCGTCATGAATTTTTTATGGATTTGAGGCGTTTAAAATGTCTTTGCAAAATATATGTTTCTGCCATTTGAAAAATCAAATAAGAGCCGACCAGCGAAGCGGCAAACACCGTAAGATCGAGCGACGAAAACTTCCAGACGAAAAATAACGCCGCGCCGACAATCATCACGCGCAACACGAAACCACCGAACAAAACACCCATGAAAATCTTTTGCGATTTCGTGCTCGCCCATTTCAAGGCCAAAAATCCGATGACGGCCATGCCCGCCCCGATAGCGAGACCATATCCGAAACTCTCAGGTGTTGAAGCTTCAGCCAGCTCAGGCGACGAGGCCAAGAATAGCAGCACGGTATTCCAATTCAATCATTCAAGCCGAAGACTTGTGCGTTCCCTTGCCCTGCTCCCGCCTGGCCCGGTCTTCCGCTTTGGTTAAACGCATCACATTTTGGTACAAATTAATAAAGCCCGCGGTGGCGCCAAAAATCACACCGATAAGCAAGCCGATGGGCGAACTCGACAACTTGAGATCCAGCCAATATCCGCCCAGCGCGCCTAGCACCGCTGCGAGGGCAAAACGCAGGCCGAGGTCAAGATACGGAACGGCGGTTTGAATACCCCGGAGAAAATCTTTGGGGTCTGGCTTTGCCATGGCCACACGTGTTTATTGATGCGCAATATTCATTTCCGGGCGGCCCGGACGATTCACATTCGACATGCGCGGGCGGCCGTCGGCGCTTTCCGGCAGCGCCAGCACTTTGGAGTCGTCGCTCATCGAGCAGACGCCATCGAAAACAGCGCCTTCATCAATCACTAGCTTTGAAGCCTTCACTTCACCGTTGAAAGACGATTTTGCTTCCAGCACGACTTTGCCGCTGGCGAAAACTTTGCCTTTGATGCGTCCGCCCACAATGGCATTTTTCACGCGAATTTCACCTTCGACTTCGCCCTCGCGCCCAATCACGAGCGAATCGGTGGCGGTTATATCACCTTTGACCCGCCCGTCAATACGCAAACTGCTTTGTACTTTGATCGAGCCTTCGACGATGGAGCCTTTGCCGATAATCGTGTTCAGGTCTCCGCCCTTATCAAAGTCTTCCATTTCTTTTTTTCCTAACATCATCGCCTCGAGTTGGTGTATCAAAAACCAAATTTATCTAGTGAGCGTCATTGGTGCGCAAGGTCAAAACATAGGCGCGGGGGTCAATCGACCTGCCCGCTTGCGAAATTTCAAAATGCAAATGCGGCCCGGAGCTTCGTCCGGTGCTACCCAGCAGCGCGATGGGATCGCCGCGCTTGACATATCTTTTTTCACGCACGAGCAGGCGGTCATTGTGACCGTAATATGAGAACAAATCCTCCCCGTGATGAATGATTACCATATTCCCCAAGTCCTTGTGCCAGCCCGCGAAAACGACGAAACCGCTTCCCGCCGCAACCACCACGGATCCCCGTTTGCCGGCAATGTCAATTCCGGTGTGCGCTTGCAGCGGAAAGTTCCAATCCTGTGAAAACGCTTCACTCAACAAACCTTGCGCAGGCAGCAGAGTCGGCATATTTTCGGGATATTTGCTGCTTTCTTTCACATTCGGCACTAACAGCCGGCCGGTACTCTCGATTTCATTGGCCGTCGTAACCGCAGGCGGCGGCGTTTCATCATCCAAAGAAGCTTCTGATGCGGCTGCGACATTCGGCAGAATCGACGCATTCAATGTCGAGCGGCTGGTGGTGTGGTTATCGACGCCCAGCAGGCTCATGATCTTGCCCTGATCACGATCCATGGCTTCGAGTTGAGCAGACAGCCGATAAACGCGCTTGTTGTCATCGAGCAAGCGGGTGTTCGAACGTTCAAGCTCGGCGTTTTCATTGCTGACTTTAAAGAACTGATAATACCCAATCGCGCCGCCAATCAGATGAAGCGTCAAAATGCCTGCGACGACCATGAACAGCTTGGCTTTCGTCCAACTCAAACGAAAACTGTACGGTTCAGCATTATCGTCGGGAATCAGCAAAATGGAAATAAGACGCTGGCGTTTTTTCTTCATCATATGACTTCATCATCTTTTTGACCGCTAGCCGGTGCGCACATTCTTCACGCGCCAACCCGCCAGAGGTAAATGAAGGGGTGAGTCCACGGACCCAAAAACACGCGTAGCTCACATTCATTGTTGCCTATCGTCCGCTCAGCAGTCCAAGAAAAGCTGGAACATAGAAAATCCATGCCTAAAAGTCAACAGCTTTCTGGCCCTGTCAATGGTTCCAAACAAGTCCGTCAAAGCCAATTGCAGGCTTTAGTTAAGCGGTTCGGAAAATCCGTGCGCTTTTGAGTCTGTGAGGCGATTACTCATTTACTACTATTGAATGGCCGGATTCGCGGATTTTATCTCTACCTGGGGCCGTTGCGCGGAGACGCGCATGGCCACAAAAAATGTGAGAGCCGCGAGCGCACAACAAATGCCAAAAACGAAGTGTAGCCCGCCGGCCAAACCCGTTTGCAAATGCGCCAGGGCCTCCGTCGAAATGTGCGCGCGGGTTTCAGGCAACAACAGCGCACGCACCTCCGCCAAGCCGCCATTGGCAGCCGGGCCTCCGACGTTTGCCGCAACGCGATGCGCGAGAACCGCGCCAAGAATGCTGACGCCAATGGCGGCGCCGAGCGCGCGGGAGAAAATCGTGGAGGCGGTGGCCGTGCCAAGCTGTTCCGGCGGCGCGGTGTTTTGCACCGCGACCGTAATCGCGTTCGTCGCCATGCCCATTCCAATGCCAATGAAAAAACCGACCGCAGCCAACTGAAAAAACGAGGCTGTGTGCAAAAACAGGGTTTGATAGCCAAACCCCGCAACCATGAACACAACCCCAGACATCGCAATGGCGCGGTAACTGAACCGGTGCATATAATGGCCGGAGCCGAAACTGCCCAACCCCCAGCCGATGCTGAACGGCAGCAAAACCAGCCCGGCCTGCGTGGCCGTGCCGGAGAGAACACCCTGCACAAAGAGCGGCGCAAACACGATCAAGCTGAACGCGCACACGCCCATGATGAACGTGGTGAGATTGGCTGCCGCGATATCGCTTTGGCGCAGCAATGCCAGCGGCACGATGGGCGCAGCGGCTTTGCGCTCGACATGCAACAGCCAAAACAGAAGCGCGGCGATCACAGCAAAGGCGATCAAAAGAACAATGCGCGAGATCGCCTCGAGATTGTTGAATAAAATCATAACGCCCGTCACCATCAGGACGAGCAGCGCCGCTCCGGCGTAATCGACTTTGACATGTTTGTGCGGATGCGCCGGATCGTGCAAAAACCGATGGATGAACACCATGGCAAGAATGCCAATCGGCAGATTCAGGTAAAACGCCCAGCGCCAGGAAAAATGTTGTACGACGTAACCGCCGAGCGGCGGGCCGATCATGCTTGCAATCGCCCACAACGAACTGATGAAGCCTTGAATTTTACCGCGCTGGTGGGGCGGATAAATCACGCCAACCAGGCTCAGCGAGATGGCGAACATGGTGCCGCCGGCCAGGCCTTGCAGCGCGCGACAGACAATTAGCCAGATCATGTTGCGCGCCACGCCGCAGAGCATTGAGGTGACGAGAAACGCGACAATACTCGCCAGATACATGTTCTTGCGATTGAATTGATCCGACAGCTTGCCCGCAATCGGCGTGGCAATGGTGCTGGCGATGAGGTAAGCCGAAAAAACACCGCTGTATAAATTCAAGCCGCCGAGCGCTGCGACAACCGTTGGCATGGCGGTGCTCACGATCGTGGTGTCGAGCGCGGCAAGCAAGACTTGCAGAAAAATGGCAAGCGTGACGAGCATCGTCGCACGCTCGTGTTGATCAGGAGGCATATTCAAGCTTGCGTGGAATTTTCTTCCCGGACGGGCAGGCGTTTGTCCTCGTGGGAGTTGGGAGATGGGCTTTGCCCCGCGCCATTTGACCCTTCGCCTTCTTCGTTCGCGACGGCTTGGCGCAGGTCGAGATGTTGGCGATAATAATAATAAAAACCCAGCAAGGTGATGGGAACGAAATTCACGACATGCGACACGACGGCGAAACTAAGCGACTCGCTCGCCGAGATGCCGAACAGCATGAGAGATTGCTGGCAAACCCAATGAAACGAGCCGACATATCCCGGCGCCGCCGGCACCATGATCGCAATGCTCGTCATCACCAAAATCACCAGACTCGCGCCCGGCGGCATGTTGTAGCGGCTGTTCAGCTCAAACGCCTCGAGCGTAACGTACACGATCACCGCGTAGCACAGCCATATGGCAAACGATTGCCAGGTGATCGTACCAAAATGCTCGGATTTTTTGAAAACACCAAATCCCTCCAAAAATGAGGCGAGCAACTTGCTCACGACCTGCTTCACCTTTTCGGGAAACGGCCGTAACAGGCGCATGACGAAGCTGAGGGTTCTTTCCGTGCGCTTCATCAAAAAAACAATGAACACGGTGCAGGCAACTGTAGCGCCCAACAGAATCGCGCCGCCTTTTTCAATCCAGGCGGGGTAATCATGAAACAGCAGAGACACTCCCAGCAGCAGCAGCAACGAAATCACATCGATAATGCGTTCGACGAAAATCGTGGCAAAGGAGGCCATGCGCGACACGCCCGCGGATTGGCCGATGGCATAGGCGCGCAACACTTCGCCCAGGCGAAAGGGAAAAACATTGTTGCCGTAATAACCGATCATCATTGCCGAAAACAATTTCTGAAACCCCACCGGCTTGATCGGTTTCATAAAATACCCCCAACGCAACGCACGCAACCACAAACTCACATACATGAACAGCAAGCCCGGCGCCAGCAGCCAATAGTTGGCCTGCGAGAGCGTGCGCCACATCAAAGCGAAATCGATATTACGAAAAGCGAGATACGTAAAAACGGCGCTGACGAGAAGGCTGAGGATGAGCTTGAGTCGCATGTCGTGTACGGCAATGGCGGAAGTCTGGTAACACGAAACCCCGCCCCTTTTGCCCGTGTGAAAAACCTCAGGCGCGGGAAGAGGCGGGGCTTCATTTTTTAAATTTATGAAGGGATGGCAGCCTCACGGTGCTGGCGGCTATCAGGTATTTGAAGACTTGGTTTTGGGCGCGCAACAATCACTTGTGCCGGCGTTGCCTTCCGGTTCACATGTGGCCTTGGGCGCAACGGCGTCTCCGGAAGTCGTCGTGGTCTGATAACCCAGCTTTTCAATCGCGCCGATGATGGCGGCTTCATTCGTCACCGCAGGATTGAATTTCACGCTTGCTTCACTTTTTGTGAAACTCACTTCGGCGGATTCGACGCCGTCGAGTTCGTGCAAGGTCTCGGTAATTTTATCCGCGCAGTTGTCGCAGCTCATGCCGGAAACCGGAATCACGGCACTTTGCACCGCGCCTTGTTGCGGCAGCAGCAGAAAACCCGCAAAAATAATCACAGCAATCGCAGCAATGCCCAACAACGTTTTCTTCATAATTTTCTCCACAATGAATTGTTGCCTGCTTAAAAAACTCGCGCAATATAATCCTCACCTGTTGGAATGTCAAGCATGTTTTCGCTTGACATTCGGCGGTCACGGCGCTATTTTGTCAGCCAAGCTGTGGCAAGATGACATGCCAATCAGGAATAAATTCATTCGGCAACGTAGATTCTCGACTTTATGAAAATACGAGTCTTCCATTATTTGAAATCTCTCACGCTCACGGCGTTAATTTTAGCATGCGGCGTGCGCAACGATCCCCGCGAGATTGCCGATGCGTTCTGTTATCGCTATCTGATTGAATTGAATCAAGCCGGTGCATTGGAAATTTCCAACGGTTTGGCCGCGGACAAATTGCGCAAAGAAATCGAATCGCTCAAAGGCAGCGCGCGCGCTTTCGAAGACGGTGAACGGGAATTTCACAGCCTGAAGCCGTTTATTGATTTTTCATTGAAAGCACGCACGGACAATGATGCCGAACATGTGGCGTTCGCTTATCATATTACCATCGAGCCGCGCCAGGGCTCGGGGAAAATGCATCGCGAGATTCTTGTGAATACTACGCGCACCGAGGGCCGCTGGCTGGTGAGCAATTACACCTTTGAGCAATAAAACGCCGCCGGCATCAACTTATTCCGTGCCAGGCAATCAGTTCGCTGTTCCCAACGACAAGATCCACCTTCTTACCAAATCGATTCCCACCGTATCCGTCCGGCTCGTTCCCAGCGGCGGCATGAATTGCGTGCCGTCGTCGAATGTGCGCGCGAGCAGTTGAAACAAAAGACTTTCCTCCGGCGCGCCCGGTTTGATGCGAACCTGAGTTGAATCATTCGTGGCAAATTTTTCGGGGCGGATGTTGACGGTATTTTCTTTCAACCAGGTGAACCGCAAATCTAAAGCCGTGGTACTAAAAACCGGCGAATGCGGATTGTGGCAGTTGGCGCAATTGCCGTGCAAATAGCCAATGGCCTCGCGCTCCACTTCCGGGCCGGGAATTTCAATCTTGGTGTCAGCGATCGGTTGCGTGAAAATATCGCGATCAGCCAGACGGCGCAGTTGTTCGCCGCCGTTCTCATCCAAAACGGCGCTCAACCGAATCATCTCAAAACCAATAACGAAGTCCTTTTGCGGTTGATGGCAGGCCAGGCACATCAAGCGGCTCGGAATCGTGTAAACGTAATTGCCGAGCGGCAATTGAAACGGCAGGCGAATTTCACTCCCGTTCGTCAAGAATGCTTCGTCGCCGGCAGGATTCCATTGATAAACGCCCACCTGCCAGCCTTCGCGGCGGTGCTGCAACACGCGCGTTTCGATCTTGCGCTTGGGCGCGGCGCGATTGCCCATCGCGGTCAAATAAAACGTCTTGAAGAACAGCGTGCCTTCCGGAAACTCCCATTGTTGCGGATCGTGATTTGCGATTTTGCTGCCCGGCGGCAAAAACAAGTAGCGGCTTTTGTCATTATCATCCGAATAAAGCGCATAACGGACGTCATAGGCCATGACGCGATCGCTCGGAATTTCGTTCACAGGATCGATGTACAAACCAGTTTGTGAAAATTTTTCCGGCAATGCAGAAGTGGGATGATCCAGCAAGGTTTCTTCTGGCTCCGGCGCGATGGGTGTGCCGCGTTGCGCGCAGGCGGAGAGGAGAAGCGTCAGCGCAAAGGTTAGTAGTCCTCGCCCCTTGTGAGCGAATGCCAAGGACAACAATTCCACGTTGAAAACAGCATCTCGTAAGAAGGCGGCACGACGACCAAACGCTATCACTCTCTTCATAACTCAACCCACATCCGCATGTTAATCGAAAATTAATCCCGGTAAGAAGAACGCGTTCGTAGTATCGCCTTCAGGCGTTCGGAGCGCATGGGATAGCAAGGCCTGAAGGCCTCACTACGAACTTTCATTTTCATCATGACTCAACCTACCACCGCATTTTAATCGAAAGATAAGCCCAGTTCGAATCATCCGCTTCAGGATTGCCGGCCTTGATAAAATCGCCGGCAAAAAAGCGGCTCACACCAAAACTCACACCGACTTGTTCACGAAAATCATAATCAACTTGCAAATCCAAATTATAGCCCAGCTCGATGCTCTCGCCGGGACGCGCTGGCAGCAGCGTTTCTGCGCGCTTGTCGAAGGTGAATCCGCGCGCCACATACCAGGCATCATTGCCGTGCGCCAGCCGCAGATAATGCAATTTAGCTGAAGTGCGCAGAACCGGTGAGGGAGAAAGCTCCGTCAAGAACATCACATCGGCGATGTTGCTCCAACCGGCATAATCCGCTGCGCCAAATTGCCCGTGCACCGTTGGAAACAAAGTAGACAATGTTTGCAGCTTGCCGTCGTTGGGATTTTCATCGCCCGAGCCGAATTTGTAACTCGCACCGATTTTCGGCGACCATTTTTGGGCAAGCTTGATCTTGCCTTGCAAGACCAGGCCGAAAGCATTCACGTCGAGGTTACCGTGTTTGCCGGTTTGATAAACGCCTTCGGCTTCGTATTCGAGGCGCTGGCGCAGCACGCCCGCGAGCCGCGCGCCGTAGGTGCCGAGAAACAACGCTACGCCGCTGCTGCTGCCAATAGGAAAATCGCGATCGTCGATGAGCCACATGGCATAGGCGTCGAAGACGCGCGTTGCAGCGCTGCCGGAGGAAACAAAAGCGCCGGCAAATTCCTGATTGCCGTCGATCGTGGCCGCGTTTTTGTCGCGAATTTGCGCCAACCAAAGATCGAGCGTCGTAGCTGCCTCGCCGTAAGAAAGGCGCGCGCCATCGAACGCGCGCCCGATGTTGCTCCAATCATTCACGCCGACCAGGCGCTGGCTGCCGAATTTCATCTCCTGCCGGCCCAGGCGCACGCGCAGCGGTTTGCCGGCCAGGCGCTGCATTTCAAAATAAGCTTGATGTACATCGGTGTTGTTGAGCGGCTGCGTGGTGCTGCCCTCTTCGCCCCACAGACGGCTATCCTGCATTTGCACGAATGCCGCGAGTTGATTGGGAAAATTCCAATGCAACCCGAGACGCAAGCGTTGCAGCACAAAAATCTGCTCATCGCCGAGACGGGAATCAAAATCCGCATTTTGACGGTATTCGCCACGCTGGCGCAACTCACCGGAGATTTGTAATGGCTCTTGCGCGTACAGAGGTACGCTGGCCAGCAAAAAGCAAAATGTGAATTGTAGACGCATAGGAGTAATGACCTTGTATAAATAGCGCGGGGCGAAGTCCAACTTGGGCACGGCGACTTTGGAGATTTACGAAAACCTCTGCGCCCAAGTTGGACTTCACTCGTCGCATGCGGCCAGCCACAGGGCCACGGCTATGGTGTTGAAATGCTCCGGCCCGAAAAATTGACTGAAAATGGCGTGCGCTGATTGAAAATACTTTTTTGCCTTCTGCTTTTTTCCCAACGCAAAATACACCGCCCCGAGATTATTCAGTTCTCTGGCCACACTCGGATGGCCATCGCCATACACGGCGCGATCAATCGCCAGCGCCTGCTCGTAATAGCCGACAGCCTTTTGGCGCTCGCCCAAAGCTTTCCACGCTCTACCCAGATTATTCAGTTTTCTTGCCACACTCGGATGATTGTCGCCATACACGGCGCGACCAATCGCCAGCGCCCAATTCCTGCCACACCGTCCCCAGATTATTCAGTTCTCTTGCCACACTCGGATGATTGTCGCCATACACGGCGCGATCAATCGCCAGCGCCTGCTCGTAATAGCCGACAGCCTTTTGGTGCTCGCCCAAAGCATCCCACGCTCCCCCCAGATTATTCAGCCGAATCGCGACATTCGGATGCTGCTCGCTATACACGGCCGTCCCCAGATTATTCAGTTCTCTTGCCACACTCGGATGATTGTCGCCATACACGGCGCGATCAATCGCCAGCGCCTGCTCAAAATAGTCGATGGCCTTTTGGTACTCGCTCAAATCAGCCCACACCAACCCGAGATTATTCAGCCGAATCGCGACATACGGATGCTGCTCGCCATACACGGCGCGATCAATCGCCAGCGCCTGCTCATAATAGCCGATGGCTATTTGGTGCTCGCCCAAATCATTTGTCATAATAGCAATTTCATTCAACAAAAACGCATCATCGCCAGTGGCCAACGGCTGCTGCTTTTTCGCCAAAATCCATTCACCAATGCGTTTCGCTTCCAAATAAACTAAATTCTCACGGAGGAATGTTATCAATCTGCCGCCCTCACGTGCGGCGACATCTTCACGGCCACAGCCGAGGGCGTGGTAAATCCATTCTTCCGTCAAGATCGGATCAATTTGCTTATGCGCGTTGCAAACTTTTTCATAATGTGTAAAAGCCGCTTCATGAAGGCTGGTTGCTTGTTGCTGGTTGCTTGTCGCTTGTAGCTGGTTCCAAAGTTCTTCACGCATGAGTGGGGTCAACCAGTAAGTTTGACGGGCGTGGTCGTATTCAACCAAACTCAGACGCACGCCTTCATGCAGGAGATGTTGCCTATTCTCTTCCGCGCCTGAAATGCTGTGCGCGACAGTTTCCGCTCCATGCGCCTCCACCGGCAAACGATACACACTGAAGCGCCGCAGAAAGTTTTCCACCGCCGCGCCGGAGCGCTGCAACAGTTCGCGGATGACGTGCCGGCGAATGAATTCTTCCTGCTTGTTCGCCACCGCGGCCAGCAAGTCCGCCACTTCGGCCTGCGGCATTTCGCCGACCAATTGGTTCAGCCATTCCATCAAACGCGGGTTGCCGTGGCCGGCGGCCAGCAGTTGCTCCGCCCTCGCGGCCTCCGGATAATTCCAAATGTGCGGCAGCTCGCGGGCTTTTTTGCGCTGTTCGGCATCCTGAAAAGCGATGAGCGGCACCCATTCCAAACGCTGCCGCGCCAAATCCCGTTCGTTCTCGGTGAGCGCAAAACCATACCGGCTGGTGATGAGCAGTTGCGTCATCTTACCGGTCAATGGCAGATAATGCAGCAGGGTTTGCACCAGCGGCACAGCCTCCGCGAGCAGCGGACCGGGCCTGCCCTGGTCCGCATCTTCGAGGTTTTGCTCAAAATCGTCCAGCACCAAAAGATAGTTTTTCTCTTTGAAACAAGTGGCGCAGAGTTGCGCCAGCTTCTCCGGCATTTCTTTGGGCGCCGCCAAAATTTCCAGACCGGCCGCCTCGTTGGCCGCGATGAAAGCGTCTTTGAGGCCAGCTTGCAAAGTTATCGCATTCAACCTGCCATGCACGATGATCAGCGTGTGGTCGCTGAAGCGCTCGCAGAGCTTGCCGGCCAAGCAGCTTTTGCCCAAGCCGCCAGCGCCGTGTAGCAGCGCGCCGACTTTGTCGCGGCTGTCTTTCAACGCCCGCACGCTTTGCTGCATTTGCCGCCGGCGGCCCACAAAGCCGGTTGCCAAAATTTTGACCTGGCTGTTTTTCAACGTGGTGTGAACCATCAGACGCGGCTTGGGCCGCACTTTTTGGTTGGGTTGCACGAGCGGACCGTGCGTTCGGCCATCGGAATAGAGACGCAGTAGCGGCCAAGCTTGGTGCGGCGCTTCGCGAAAATGTTCGAGCAATTCCTGTCGCGCGCGCTGCACCGCGGCCAGCAAGTCGCGGCCGCGGCTCAATTCGCGATAGATCATTTGCTCGGCAATGGTGGCTTGTTGATCTGAAACGGAACGGCCCCAACTCAGCACGCCGGGTACGTGAAATTGTTCGACGAGATGCTGTGCAAACGAGGTGGCGGCTTGCTCGGCCGGAGTTTCGCCGGTGCGGCAACCGGAGAGAAACAGCAGGGCCGGCGGATTTTCGATGAGGGCCTCGCGCCACAACTCCGCCGGCGTCACGATTTGCGCTTGGCCGGTTTCGGTTTCCATGATAAAAAACGGTTGCCCCTTTTTATCAATATCCGCATGACCGGAGAGATGCACAACGTCGTAGGCCTCACGCACAAGCTGTTCGCGCAAGCCCGCCAAGCTGCCGGAGTCTTCCACCTCCATGTCAATCGCCAATTTTTCGGTAACGCGGAAGATGGTTTCTTCCTCGCGTTCAAAATCCAGCTCCGGTTCAACGTCAAGGGCGGAGCAGGCCATGAAGAGCAGTTGCAGCGGGCGGTTGGCCGGGGTAGAAGTTTTGTGCGCGCCCCAATCCGAAACTTGCCGCAGCAGGTGCAGGCGGCCGGACAAAAGAAACGCGGCCTCCTGCGCGAGCAATTCGAAGGGCCAATCGGCAAGCTCTTTGGCGGCGCGCAAATACAACGTGAGCGGCTCGCTGAGTTTGGCGGCTTCCTCGAGGCTGCGCGTCAAATGCCGGGCGTCGCCATCGAGGAAGCGAAAAAGCTTTTGGCCGAGGGCGTGATGATGTTTCGGTATCAGCCACAAACGCTCGACTTCCTCGCGGGTGAGAATATGATCGGATTGGGTAAAGCTATTCTCGGTTTGAGCCGCGAGATTGCGCCACGTTATCTTGTAACCGTTGGCATTGCGATCGATGTTGACAGTGTAGATAACAGTCATGTATCACCCCTGTGGCAGTTTTATTATGAACCGGGTACCTTTGCCGGGCGTGCTAGTCACCTCAATCGTGCCGCGGTGTTCTTCGATGATGCGTTTCACAATCGCCAGTCCCAAGCCCATGCCGGATTTTTTGGTGGAAAAATAAGGCTCGAAAATGCGCGACAAATTCTCCGCGGGAATGCCGCTGCCCGTGTCTTCCACGCTAATCTCTACATAATTTTCATGACAGCGCGTACGCAGAACGACTTCGGCCTGCGGCGAAGATTGTAAAGCATTCTCAATCAAATTCAATAAAACCCGACGCAGCGCTTCCCAATCAAAAGTAACGATTGGCAGGTTGTGATCCAATTCCGTTTTGACTGCGCGCTGCGGGTAGAGGCGGGTGATCTCTGCAACGAGATCATTGAGCTGCGCGGGCGTGGGGTGCAATTCAGGCATGCGCGCAAAATCTGAGAATTCGCGCACGAGGCGGCGCAGCTTTTCGATTTCGTCGTTGATGATGCTGCTGCTTTCGCGCAAAGTGGCGTGGTAGTTTTCATCTTCGCCGCGATACTCGTCCACCATTTGCTGCGCCATCAATTGAATCGGCGTGAGCGGATTTTTGATTTCATGTGCGAGCACGCGCGCGATTTCGCGCCAGGCGGCCATTTTCTCCAGCGCGATCACTTGTTCCTGCTGCCGCCGTAAATCTTCCACCATCGTGTTGAATGCGCTGCCGACCGCGCCGATTTCATCCTGTGATCGAATCGGCACGCGATGCTGCCAATCGCCTTGCGCAATGCGGCGCGCGCCTTCCTCCAAATCCTGCAAAGGCGCGGTAATGCGCCGCGCCAGATACCACCCAACACCGACGCTCAACAACAACACCGGCGCATACACCGCCAGAAATGCCAACAGTAAGCTGCGCTGCAAATGCGTTTTTTCGAGATCGATAATATTATAAAACTGCGCGGCTCGCAAAATCGCGGCGGTTTGCTGGCGCAACTCGGCCGGCACTGGCCGTTCGCCCACGAGAATTGATTGCTGCGGCAGTGCAATCGCCAACCGAATGGCCAACGAGTCACTGCCGGCATCCGTGAGCAAATCGGGCTTGAGTCGCATTGCCGGCAAATGCGGCAAATCATGCTGCAACGCCGTCTCAGGCCAATAACGAAGAACATTTCCGGCGGTATCGAACAGAACAATGCGATGCAACGTCTCCATCAAGGTTGGCGCAGACTCGGCGTCTTGCTGCAATAAATCAGCAAGACGTTGCATCTCGCGCGCGAGTTGTGCGCGTTCTTGTTGCGTGAGTTGTTGCACGGCCTGCAATGCGGCATTCAAACCGGCGACGGATTCTGTCTGCATGCCGATGGCTAGTGCCTTATCCAACAAATTCTTCGCGAGCCAGGCAACCGCGCCTGCCGGCACGAGGGTGAGGAGAACGAACATCGCGATAAATTTCGAGCGCAGCCGTTTCATGGTTGGACGGGAAGCTGAAACGGTGAGGAGGTTGCCCACGCCGAGGCGCCGTGCACGCGTTCTTTGCCGCTGAGAAAAAATGAAAGCAAGCGGCTCACGTTCACACTGAAACCCGAGCGTCCCGCCTCCGAGGCCGCCGCTTCGTCTTGCAGATCAGCGGACTCGATGCGCTCGCGCCATTGATGATTCTGCCGGCTGCTGATGGGGATGACGGTGACTTGCAGACGCAAACGGTATTGCAAGGCCGTTCGTAAAGCGATCGGAGTCGCGAGTTTGTGGTGTTCCAGCTCGCTGCAAATTTTCTTTCTTCATCTCCTCGAAGGAAGCTGCAAAATGCTGCTGATCGTCGAGCGTGATGCGAAAACGTTGCGCCCAAATGTCATAGAGAATTTCCATGGCTTCGGTGAGACGCAAGACTTCGCGTCCGGATTCGTCGATGAGGCGAAAATCGAAACGAATCACGGTGGGCAAGCCGCTGCGAATGGTGTTGGCAATTTTGGTTGGGAACAGATCTTCAAGCTGCACATTCACCGCGAGACTGTCGCGCACGGGTTCGGCAGACAGTGAAACGATGCGCGGCGTCTGCGCAGCGAGGCTGATTGCCAGCGCGAAGAAAATGGCGGGCGTGATGTAAAGAAGGCGGCCCATCAATTTTTTTATGTGTTCCCGCAACGGTTCAGTCGTTGCCGTTTATTCTCTGATTGAAACTGTGATTATTCAAATCAGCGCCTGGGCGATTATTTTTGACAAGCTGAAAATGCGGCCAAAACAATCCTGCATAGGACTTGGCCAAGCCAAGTCCTTTACAACTCAACAAAAAAATGCCATCTCACGGCCAAGCCGTGAAAGAACAATCAGCTTTACCCGTCAAAACGTTTGTCCCAACGCGAAATGAAAACGGAAATCGTCGCGATCGAGCGGATAGGCAAAATCGCAGCGCAACAGGCCGATGATGGGCACTTTCACGCGAAAGCCGGCGCCGGTGGAGGTGAAAAACCGATTTTGTTCGTTGAGCACATCAGCGGATTCGATGCGGCCGGCATCGAAAAAAAGCGCGGCCATCAGCGAGGGTTGCTGTGGATCGCCGGCGATCGGAAAGCGCATCTCTGCTTGCGCGAGCAGCAATTCCGTGCCCCAGCCCAGCGGCGTCATGCCGCGCTCGGCAAAACCGCGCAGCGAATACGCGCCGCCGAGATAAAAGCGCTCGTAAAACGGCGCCGCGCGTGAAACCAATCCCGCTTTCGCGCGCACCGCGAACACGTTTGCGCCAATCGGCTGATAAAAGCGGGCATCAAATATTAGGCGGCGAAAATCTCCCGTGCGCTCGAATGCTGAGGATGAATTCGCAGTCCAGACATTCGCCGCTTCGAGGGAAAGCGCGCCCCAAACACCGGTATGCGGAAAATAAGTTTGATCGCGGGTATCGACTTGCAGCCGGGTGAAAAAACTATTGATTCTCTTTTTGGCCAATTGCCCGGCGAGTTCCGGCGGGAAATCCGTGCGCGTGGTGTCGCCAATTTTATACTGGGCTTCGGGCCGGGCGACATTGAAGCGAAAGCCGGCGGAAAAATAACGCGCGAGCCCGCGATTGCCGGCAAGCGCAATGCGTCCGCTGCCAATGTCAACGCGATGGATTGCATCGCGCGCGGAGAGATAATGAATGAAATCCGTTGAATTCGAGCCGGCTTCGAGTTGTAAATCGAAATTCGAGGAAAAAATTTGAGGCTGACGAAAATGCAGATAGAAACCGCCGGTGCGGTCGCCGATGATGAAGCGTCCGCCGGCGATATTGCCGTTGCCGAACGTATTATCAAACCGCACGCCGGCGGGCACGATGTACCATCCCTCCAACTCGCTGAAGCCGCCGGCAAATTCCAGCCAGGGCCAGCGGCGTTCGACGACTTCGATCACCAGGATCACTTTGCCGACTGCACCACCGGGTTTCGAACTAAACTCGACTTGTTTGAAAAAATGCGTTGCGGTGAGAGCTTCGTAGTCGCGATCAATTGCTTGCGGCGTGACTGGATCGCCGGCTTTGAGACTGAGATAGCGGTGGATGACATGCGGTTTGGTTTTGGTCGCGCCGACAATTTCGATGCGCTCGATGATGAGGGATGATTGCGCAGAAGGCGTGGCGTCAGCAGATGAGACAAGCGTTGAATCGTTGCTTTGTGACGAAACGACGCTGATTGCTCCAAAACATAAGATAAGCGAGAATATCTTAATGAAAGGATTTTGTCGATTAGCGCCAAACATGAATTTTGCCGCGGCCGATTATCGAAATCAATCAAAACAATTTGCTGCCACGTGCCGAGCAACAGCTCGCCTTCGGCAAACGGCACAACCAGTGACGGCCCGAGCAATGCGGCGCGCACATGCGCATAGCCGTTGCCGTCGTGCCAAGTGTTATCATGTGCGTAATTCGCGTTTACCGGCGCAAGTTTTTCGAAAGCGGCCGGCAAGTCTTGCAACAAACCGGGTTCATACTCGATCGTCGTAATGCCGGCCGTCGAACCGGAAACGAAGATCGTTGCCGTGCCGTTTTGCAGCTTCGTCTTTTGTAAGGCGGCGCGAACTTTTGGTGTGAAATCGTGAATGTCGGTGAAGCCTTTGGTGGAAACGGGGATTCGAGTCGTGATGATCATGGCATTACCTGTTAAAAACATCAACCATTATGCGATGTGGAAGCGCCATTGCGCAGCCACATGTTCAGCTCTTTCAATGTATTGATGTTCAACAATGCCAGACTGAAGCGCTCCAAATCCTCATCATCCAATTTTTGCAGTCGATTCTGAAGCTCTGCGGGTATCCGGCCAAATTTTTGTTTTAGAATTTTATGCACAAGCGAGAGCCGGCCTTGGCGTTCCCCTTCGAGCCTACCTTCCAGCTTGCCTTCGAGCCTGCCTTTTTGAAAGCTTTCCTTCAACCAATCTTCGACAATGCTGGTTCGTTTCAACATATGAATCTCCTTCTGAAAATGGGTTCTCACGACCTCGACCCCGAAGGAACGGATATCAACGATCATTGCCGTTGCAAGCAAGTCTGCCCGCACGTTGGGATCGGGCACGCGCTGGAGCAATTCTTTCTGCGCCACAATAAGATGAGGGTCGGGCTTAATGTGGAACAGCGGCACAAACGGCGCCAGTTCCTTCAACTCACCGCTCAAGATGCGCGCTTCATACTCCCACAATAAAACGCTGGCCAGCCGGATTTGGTTCGACAACGCGCCTAGCCGGATTTCATAGCCCTCCGGAAAAACGGCATGCTTTTTCTTCTCCAAATAAACGATCGTTACGAGTGTTGGTACTTTCAAAAGATACTGCATGCCCAAAGCCTTGAGCGCGAACACCGGTAATTCCGACTGCTTGGGATGCAACATCGCTTCAAGAAAAACCGCATACGTCTTACGCTTGTCTTTTACCAGCAGCACTTTGTCGCCGCGCAATTCGGGGAGATTAATTTGCGGATCTGCAATCTCCTTGAAATGAATTTTTCTCTTGCGGCCAAAAAGCAAATCCAGAAAGCAATTTGGCGTCAGCGCGAGAATGGTCTTAAACGCGCGATCGATATCCTGCATGCTCTGCACCCCTCCATGTTAGTTGAAGTCAATCCACTCGCTGCGAGATTGCCGGCTCCCGTGAAAGTGACTTGGCTATTCAATTCCACCGGCGGAACATGCGCCCTTCACTCTTCCGCCTTCCGGGATGTTTCCAGTTCCTGTTTCACATTCGCCACCAGGCCGCCGCTTTGCATGATGCGCCGCATCACCGGCGGCAGGGAAGCGCCTTGATATGTCTTGCCGTTGTGTGTTACCGCGGCGGTCGCGAGATCGACCCGCAATTCGTCGCCGTCTTGTACACTTTGATAAAAATCTTCATCGCGCAAAATTATAAAAGGTAATGCGTCATTCACAAGATTGCGTTTGTGGATATAAGCAAAACTTTTTGCAATCACCGCCTGCACGCCTGCGCCTTTCAGCGCCCACACGGCATGCTCACGACTTGAACCGCTGCCCCAGCCTTCGCCTGCAACGATGATATTGTCGCCGCTGGCAACGCGCGATACGAATTCCGGACGGAAATGATGAAACGCTTTTTGCCCGATTTCTTTGAGATCGGACAAATGGCAAAATTCTCCCGCAATCATGGCATCGGTATCAACGTGATCGCCGAAGACTTGCGCCCTGCCAGTAATCGGCGCAGAATGATTTTGCTGAATCGCCGCATTCTTTTGCATTTTTCCGGCGACGGCTTGCGGCAGTGGTTGAGCATAAATAATATCGGGCATTCCATTCTTCGAGGCTACGAGTTTCTGAAAACGCGCGCGATCGATCTTCTCAATCAACGGCCGCGGGTCGGCAATCTTCATGTCAAACGCCGAGGCGGCAACCGTCAATGCCGAAGAGAGCCACGCAATGCTGCCTTTGCCCATGCGATTGTGAAAATTGCGATTTTGTGACGAAAGCCAAACTTCTCCCGGCAACGCGCGGTCACTCGCAATGCCGAGACACATGCTGCAGCCGGGTTCGTTGATCCGAAAGCCGGCGCGGCGATAAAACTCAATGAGTCCCTTGTCATGCAAATGTCCGGCAATTTCAAGGCTGCCCGGCACGACGATGCGATTGTGAGAGTCTAGCGGCCGCTTGCCTTCAGCGAGCGCGGCTTCGAGCACCAAGGCCGCGAGAATCAACTCTTCTTCCGTGGTGGTGCAGGCGCCGATGAAACAGCCGTCAAGTTTTTGTCCGGTGGTCTCGGCAATATTGAAAACATTATCTCGACATAATTCGCATCTTCATCCGCGGCAAACCACCAGCCGCCTTCGCGAAACTGCGGCTCGCGGCGTTGTTGCATCGTCTGCACGACGCGGGCATCCGCCGGAAAAATGCCGTTGAGTCCGCCGAATTCGGCGGTCATGTTTGCAATCGTGAATCGAAAATCGGTGGAAAAATCTTCGAGATGATCGCCAGTGAACTCAACCGTGCGTTCCATCGCTACCGTATTGCGGCCGAGCTGGCCGAGAGTTTTGAGAATGACGTCTTTGCCGGTAATGCCAAAAGGCAGTTTGCCGGCGTAATGCACGCGTATCGCTTCCGGCACTTGAATCCACGAATAGCCGCGCACCATTGCGGCGACGATGTCCGAACCGCCCAAACCGATCGCCAACGCCGCCATACCGCCGTGCGAGCTGGTGTGGGAATCGGCGCCCAGCACGATTTCACCCGGCCGCACCAGTTGGCGAAAAAACTCCGTGTGCATGATGGTTTGATTGGCGTCATAAAAATATTTGAGCCGGGCTTCCCGCGCGAAGCTGCGCGAAAGCTGCACGAGACTCTGCGTGCGCTTGTCGCTGGCGAGGGTGTTTTGATCGACGGTGTGATCGAGCGCGAGATAGAAGCGATCTATAGAAGCGATCTTTGTTGAATAACGGCGGACGGCCGAGCGCTTCATACGTCATGTTCATGCCGTTCCACGCCAGCTCGCTCGCGATCGTCCAATCCACTGCGATGGTAAGAATATCACCGGCTTGCACGTAGTTTTTCTCCCAGCCGAGGGCGTGTTGCAGGAGGATTTTTTCGGTGAGGGTCATGTGAAGTGAAGTCATAGGTTCTTCTATGGAATCAATGCAATAATTGCTGAGACATTTTCTCAAGAGTACGTTTGTCCTTGGCGCTCAATTCTACCTCAATGTCGTTGTTGTACAAATCTTCAATTGCAAAACACATCTCATAATCGTTCCAATCCAAATTGCCATAGGCAAGTCGGAACTGCTTGAATTTCTGCATATCAAGATATTGTGTGGCAGCGGGATTCTTTGCATTTCTCAAGAAAGGCTCGAAATCCACCGTATGACTTCTGCCATCGCTAAATACGAGATGAATTTTGTATTCGGTGACATACTCTGCGCGAACAATATCAATCGTCTCGATATCATTCTCATCAAACTGTTCGCGTATGATTTTAATGTCGAATTTCCTTTTGCTCATTTAATTCTCCTCTTAATCTGTTTGAACGCGACCTTCTTGCCAAAGAGAAATAATCCGCCCATTTGTGGACGATGTCTTCTGCATAATGACGCACGACGTTTTCGAAATCAGTGAGTTGAGGTTCGAGCAAAGGTTTTTCCCTAGAATGGGCTTAATTCTGATGGCAACGATCCTTCCTTTATCAATGATAATCTCGGCTTTCGCCTCACGATCTTGATACTTGCCATGCACATGAATTGGCTCATGTTCGCGCGAGAAAAAATATACAACCATACCAAAGTATTCATAGAGCTTTGGCATGTCGCACCTCCCACATGATTCGAAGTTTGATCAAAATATAAATTCACATGCTACACAATGCAATACCAATATTGCATGAAAGGCGTTGCGAAAGGCTGTTTATTCTTTCTCCGCTTCCGGCCATTCCGCGCCCAACCAGTCCTCATAAATCTTCTTCTGCAATTCGGTGGGATTGTCGCGGTGCTTGACGGTGAATTCCGGAATTTCTTCTGCCTGCAGCTTCACCTGAAACTCGCGCAATCGTTCGGCGCGAAAAACCGTGAGGCGAATCGTGTCTTCGGCTTTGAAATCCGAGAGGCGATCCGTCAATTGATTGGAACGCACGCGATAGCCTTCGAGCGCGACCAATTCATCGCCGACGTTCAATCCTGCTTCATAAGCCGGCGAACCGGCAATCACCGCTGTAATCATCGTCTGCCCCTCGCGCTCGCGGGTTGCAATGCCGAGCCACGGCTTCGCCGGATTCGATTGGCGTTCCTGCACCTCCAAGCCGGCATAATCCAAAAACTTTGCAAAATCGATTTCTGCCGTGCCGCGAATATACATTGAAAAAAATTCTTCAAAGCTGCCCTCCCCCACTTCTTCCACAACTTTTTGAAAATCCTCCGGCGAAAAACCCGGCCCTTTGAGCGGAAAACGCTTGTACATTTCGCGCATGACGCGATCGAGCGAGCCGCGATTCTCCGAGCGCTGCCGGATTTCGAGATCAAGCAGCAAACTCACGTCGCCGCCTTTGTCATAATAACTCACCTCGCGATTCTGCCCGTTCTCGGATTGTTTCCAAAACTTAACCCAGGCATCGAAACTGGATTCTTCCAGTGATTGAACTTTGCGGCCCGGACGCTGGCGATCGTTGCGAATCATATTGCCCAAATCGGCCAGCACGCGATTGACCGAATAGAAACCCGCGCGCCGCATTAACAGCATCGTATAGTAATCCGTCGTGCCCTCGGAAATCCAAAACGAGGGGCTGTAATTTTCTTTGGTGAAATCATACGGATTGATGCCCGCCGGGCGCAATTGTTTGACGTTCCAGGTGTGAAAAAACTCGTGCATCGACAAACTGGTAAACCTGTCGTAGCCCGTGTCGGTGCGAAAACCAAAAGGATTGATGCCCATGATCGTCGAGTTGATATGCTCGGTGCCGCCGCCCA
Source organism: Candidatus Zhuqueibacterota bacterium (assembly GCA_003576975.1). GTDB lineage: Bacteria > Zhuqueibacterota > Zhuqueibacteria > Zhuqueibacterales > Zhuqueibacteraceae > Coneutiohabitans. Next base: position 2,006 of record QEVD01000067.1, on the reverse strand, counting down.
TGCCCGGCGCGCTGTGCACCATGAAGGTGTAATGCTGGTAAGGGAGATCACCCCAAAATTTGAAATTGGATTCAACAACTTTGCGCAGGCGTTCGAGCAGCTTGTCTTTCTCCCAATTGCCTTCGCCAAAAATGCTCAAATAATGCTTCTTGCCTTCGAACTCGAATTCGAAATCCTGTTGATTGCCGATTTCGAGCGGGCAATCGGCGAGATAATCGAAACTCGGCGCGTGAAACTGATTGGTTTTGCCGGACACGCGATCCAATCCGGTGGTGACGCGCCAATCGCCGTAAGGTTTAACCTGCAGCGTGAGCGGTTGATTGCGGTATTTTTCGAGATACATGAACACCGCGCTGCCGTCGACAAAGGCATGTTGATCGTTCAGGCCGCGCGTGCGCAGGTTGAATTCATTCGCATAAACTTTATAACTGATACTCACGGTTGTCTGGCCTTCGATTTTTACGCGCCAGGTCATTTTGTCGATCTTCGACCACGGCAATTTTTTGTTGCGATCATTGCCGGCGTAGGCCGTGAATTCCTGCACGCCGCCGGCAAAATCAAGAATCACGTAGCGGCCGGAGCGCCACACCGGCATGATGAAATCAAGCTGGTTTTCGTTTTTGTTTATTTGCGCAACGGTAAAATCGACCTCGAGTAAATGGGTGTGCGGCTGTGACATGCCGAGTTGGTAGTGAAGCGTGGGAGATTCTGCGAGAAGTTGTGTGCTCATGAAGGTAAATCCTGTTGTAACGATGCGAAAGATGAATGATTTGAAATTCATGCGCTTCCTTAAGTTGGAGATGAATGATGGTGTATTTTGTATCGCCTCAGATTTTGCGAAGATTCAACGGCAGTTTGCGGCAAGAAACAATTCTTCACCGTGATGCACTTCCCGTAGATCGAGTACTCCTCGTGTGATGAAATTCCGCGCGCAAGGGGTGTATGAGTTTTGGGTTTTGAAAATTTCCAATACAAGCATCCCGCGCTGGGCGTGTACAATTCATCCCGCCATAGGAGCAAACCGCCTCGCTTCCTCCCGCCGGGCGAGACAATTCACGCGCCAACGGCTTGACTTTGTGGTTGTGGCCGATGAAAACGTCGTAGTCGAATTGCGTAATCATATTCTATCAGGCCAAAGATTGCTGCTCCAACAAATGCCGGACCTCGATGCCGTCGTCCAATTCTTCCCAATAAATGGCGAAGCCACCCGGCTCAATCGACCATTTCGAGCGTTGTTGGTGCGAAGCTTTTGCCAGCCAAGCGAGCCACTCCACTCGTCCCAGCGGTAAGCTGATTTCGCGTCCGTCACTTAAAGAAACAAAGAGAATATCGTCAACAAAACGCACAGAGGTGGCAGCAACTTGTTCGGTGATCGTGGTCGGCATCATGGCTTCCGCGTCGCAAAAACCAGTGCCGCGCGTATGTCGTCGCGCTCAAGATCCTCGTAATCTGTCAAAATCTCATCGGTTGTCATACCGGAGCTGAGCAACTCCAAAATCATTTCCACGGGATAGCGCAGACCACGTATGCACGGTTTGCCATGGCAGATGTCAGGATCAATAGTGATGCGTTCGTCGAGCAGTTTCAAGCCTTCTTGATTTTGTTGGTTCATGGCTTCACCTGGTTGCGCTTTTCAATGATAATGACTCACGAGATATTCGCGGCCCGAAGCTTCGAGAAATTTTATGACTTGCTCTCTTTTTACAGCGGGGAAATGATCCAAAAACACCTCGATATCATATCCCCCTCCAAATAGTCAATAAGATTCTTGACCGGTACACGTGTGCCCTTAAAGACTGGAGTTCCGCTCATGATCTCCTTGTCTATCGTGACAATTTCTGGAAGCAACATAAGAACCCCCTATGACAATTTTGCCGTATCACGCATCTCGGTGCACGGTCTCCGGTGAGAAGGCCGGCACACACACGGCAATGTATTCGGCGCCCTCCTTCCCAGGCGTGCTGTATTGCACCCATTCCCCTTGAGGCACAATAATCGCTTCGCCG
>QEVD01000656.1 GCA_003576975.1 Candidatus Zhuqueibacterota bacterium | reverse complement strand
ATCTCGTGCGCAAAGGCATTCCATTTCGTAAAGCGCATCATATCGTCGCGCAGGCCGTGCAACAAGCTGAACGCCGGCGCTGCAGCCTGCATGAATTGCCGTTATCGTTTTGGCAGGAATTGCATCCGGCGTTCGATGAGGAGGTGTTGCATTGTTTTGATGCGCGCGTCAGCGTCGAGCGGCGTAATGCCATTGGCGGTACGGCGTTGGCGCAAGTGAAACGGCAGTTGCGCAACGCAAAAAAATGGTTGGAGCGTGAGTGATGAGTGATGCCAGTTCCGCCCCGGCTTTTGTTGTTGAGTTGTACAAGAACCTCAAGCTTGGTTTGGCTTTTGATCATCAATTTCCCAACGCGAACGAGCCACCACCAAAAAGAAAATTTCCAGCGGATAGAAAAACCCAACGGATGCGCGAGGCTTTATCAGTTGGTTTTTTTATCAGGTGGAAAAATCTTTGCTTTTTTTGCAACGATTCAACTCTAAATAGAATAGCAAGCTCATGCAACGGCCATGCCGTCGCGGATTAATTGTGAGTATGCCAGCATGAAATTTTGGTTGATTCCAGTTGCACTGTTACAGATAAACTTGCCCGCCCGCGGCCAGCAGCCCGACAGCTTGAAACCACGACCTCAAAATCCCTCGCCGATGATCGAGAATACCCGATTGCATCAGCGCATTCCCGAACAGGCTTATGCCGGCATGCAATTCGAGATTGCGACGCTGTTGCCCAAGCCCGTCAAGGTTTTTCTGCCTGAGAACAGAAGAAAAGCGCGGAACTTTGATTTGCTTGTACATTTTCATGGCACCGGATTTCTCACGCAATACGCCGCGCTTCATCATCGCAACGGCTTACTTGCGGCTACCATCAATCTGGGATCAGGCTCGGGCGTTTATGGCAGGGCCTTCGAAGATTCCACGGTATTTTCGGAATTGCTGCAAATGCTACACGACAGTTTGCAAGCACGGCTCGCGCACCGGATTGTGATCAAGCGCGTCATTTTGAGCGGCTTCAGCGCGGGCTACGGCGCGATTCGCAAGATCCTCAGCACGCCGCAAAATTATGCCCGAGTTGACGCCATTCTACTGCTCGACGGTATTCACGCGAGTTATGTTCCTGAGCGCCAAGTTCTGGCAGAAGGCGGCGAGATTCAAGCCGATGATTTGGCCGCATTCGTGCGTTTCGCGCGTGATGCAGCCGCCAAAAATTCCAGCAAGAAGTTTTTAATCACGCATTCTGAAATTTTTCCCGGCACGTTTGTCAGCACCACAGAGGCAACTGATTTTATCTTACAGGAACTCGACATGAAACGCCGTCCCGTGCTCGAGTGGGGCCCGCTCGGCATGCAGCAAATCAGCGAGTCCCGGCAGCATCATTTTTTCGTGCTCGGCTTTGCCGGCAACACCGCGCCGGATCATGTTGATCATTTGCATGCGTTGTATTTTTTTGTCAATGAACTTATGAAGTAGGCTACGGGATTCATGCAGTATAAGCTTGCAAACCCAAATCCTCTTTGGTTGTCATCCTGAAGGATCCTGTGAATATCCAAGCACCGCGCCTGGTATTTCACAAGAGTTCTTCTCAATGACATTGCAAATGAATGGTTCGTAAAAATCAGAGAACAACGCACGGGATCCTGTTGTTGCCGCTTCAAACCAACCAGTTGAGGAGGAATTTCACATGCCCGAACAATTTAAAACCTTCAAAGAATTCTGGCCGTTCTATCTCGGTGAGCATGCCGCGCCGGCCAATCGCTGGCTGCATTTCACCGGAACCTCGCTGGCTTTGGTGCAAATCATCTATGCCCTTGCCACGCAGCAATTTTGGTTTTTGCTCACGGCCCTGTTGACCGGTTATGGTTTCGCGTGGATCGGGCATTTCTTGTTGGAGAAAAATCGACCCGCAACCTTCACATATCCGCTCTATTCGTTTCTCGGCGATTGGAGAATGTGGGCATTGATGCTCACCGGCGGCTTACAAAATGAACTGGAGAAATCGGGCTTGCAAAATAAGAAAAGCTGACTTGCGCCGGTGGAATACTTTTGTACGACATGCTGCAAACGCAAGCGCAGATCTCATGGGCAATTGCCCGCGTTGGAAAGATATTTCAGCCGGCGCATTCGTTGGGTTTGGCGTGAGAGCCAGCGCGCTGGTAAACCGATGCTGATCTTGTCGGGAAGATATGGCCTGCTCACGCCGCAAATGAAAATTCCGTATTATGATCATGCGCTTTCTCCCGCAGAAGTCACGAAACTGGCACAAAAAATCATTGCACAACTCACGCGCAGGGGAGTCGCCGCGCTGACTTTTTATGCGCGACCGCGTGCGACGCCCGGTTGGGCACCCTATTTTCAAGTTCTCGAAAAGGCTTGTCGTCGTCTCGATCTCAAATTGCACATCAGATACTTGCCGGATGATTTCATATGAGCTTCAAAACCTTCGCCGCCTTCTGCCGCAAATTACCGCACGTCACCGAAGACGTCAAATGGGAAAGCAATCTCGTCTTTTCG
>QEVD01000655.1 GCA_003576975.1 Candidatus Zhuqueibacterota bacterium | reverse complement strand
TCGCGCGGGACGCGATGAGTTTCTCAATCATGGAGGTCTGAAATGAAGTGGTTTAAAATTTTGGCGTTGTTGTCATTCCTGACACTGGGGATGTGCTTCGTACCAAATTTGGCGAGGGCAGAGGGCGGCCCGGAGAAGAAGCCCAAGAAGCCAAATGTAATAATGAGCATCGCGGACACGCCCTCGAATGAAGATGCGAACTAGCCAATCACACGGGTCGAAAACTGGCAATCTACGGATCCTCAAACGGGGACTGTTCATTTTCACAAGACCATCATTAGGACTGCGCCAGAAGGTTATGTTTCGCCAGATTCCAGGTTGATTGCTTGCGCAAATGATGGCATTGCAGCGCCAAGTGTTACCTGCACCTTCGGCGGATATGTTTCTCGCACAGATCAGGATGTCCAAGGCCCGTACATCGCGAACATTGTTCATTATGCGAACAAGTTCTGTTCTTCATACTACGGCTGTACCCATTTCCAGCCGGTGAGATTGGAAGTCTGGTGGACCAAAAGTGCCGCAGGCACTCCAAGTATCAGCTACACAACGGATTGGGGTTGTGGAAATTGCGCCAAATGCAACGAAGGGCAGTTCCAGTACGTATATCATGGCAGCGGAACGATGAAAACTTGGAATGGAAATAAATCGAGTGTTCTAATCTATACAACCAACATTCGCCTTTGGCCCGCGCTGCGCGCTTTCCCAGATCTGTGGTACATGATTGCCGGTCACAACACGTCCAGTACGTCAAACTACAACATGGCGGTTGCGGCCGATTATCCATAACTTATGGATAGTCACTTGTCTTGTCACGGGCGGAAAGTCATAGTCAAAGGTTGGGTGATAATTATCATTGGGTTGTTGGCATGCCAGCCTACGCGAGTTGTACCTGTTGTGCCAGAAACCCAATTGCCACCCGTCGTGACTGTGGCAACGGCGTTTCTGCCGTCACCAACACCTATTTTATGCAGAACAGCTCCCGGAGTTTCCATGTCGGTAAAGCCTACTTCATCAACCTCCGCCAAGGTCGAGCTGCAGGGACTAGAACCCGGGGAAACTGTAACATTGATTTTCAAAGCGGAGGTTCCGGGACACCATTTTAGCCAGACCGAGGAGCAGCCCGTTCAACAAGCGGATGTGAATGGTCACTATGCTTATGAGGTGTTGGGACTTCGTCCGCTACCTGGCAGCACGGTAAATCAATGGCAGGTTCAAGTTGTCCATAAGCGTGGTGTCGCTTGCAGTCAAGTCATTCTGCCCTAAGAGCTTGTTTGGAAATTCAACGATGGTAGTTTTTGGCAGGAATTATGAGAACTTTTTTTTGAAGCGATTGAGCTCGGGCATCATACGCATTTGACCCATTCAATCAATTGACCACTGTAGCCACCGTCCGCCCAGATGATTTGTAAACGCGGTAAGCGTCCTTTTACTTTTGCCGGCAGTTGGCGTGCGCCGTCGCGATCTTGAATGTTCGCTGTCAAGACCATTACCATCACGACGAGTCCCAAGGTATCGACAAGCAGATGACGTTTGATCCCGCTTACTTTTTTGCCCGCATCATAGCCGCGCGCTGGGCTCATTTCAGTGGCTTTGACTGATTGGCTATCCAAGATCGCGGCAACTCGGCTCAGGCTCTTTGCCTACACGGAGCCGAATTTCAATCCGTAACTCGCGATTCAAGCGTTCAAACGTGCCATCGTCGCGCCACAAGCAAAAATAATAGTACACCGTTTCCCACGGTGGAAAATCATGCGGGAGCATGCGCCATTGGCACCCAGTGCGTGCGAGATAGCGCAACGCATTCATCACTTCGCGGAGATTCACGCGGCGCGGCGCACCACGCCCTGGTGGTTTTTGCAACCGCGGCTTGAGAATTGCCCATTCTTGATCACTGCAATCGGTGGGATACGGTTTACGTTTCATGAGACGCATGATACTCGCGATTTGTTAAACAAGCTCTGATCGCAGGCAAAGACCCTACCGACCTCGCGCGGATGTGCAACTTGCAAGACCCAATCGTGAAAAAGAAACCGCTCCCCATTTTGAGGAGCGGTTTTTACTTGTCTACCTATTTCCCTGTCTGCCGCTTACCGATTACTGACCACTGATTACCGATCACAGATTACTGATCACTGCTCACCGGTCTAATAATCCGGCATCGGCGGCGCGCCCATTGGCGCTTTTTCTTTTTCCGGCGCGTCGGTAATCAACGCTTCGGTGGTGAGAATCATGGCTGCGATGGAG
>QEVD01000654.1 GCA_003576975.1 Candidatus Zhuqueibacterota bacterium | reverse complement strand
GATATGTGCACGCCGCTGATGTTCCGGCACGAGTTCTTCAAATGAAATTATTTTCCCGAGAAAAACGGCGTCAGCCTCGGCAAAGGCCTGCGCCGGCGGACGCGGCGGAAGGCAGGTGCATGCGGCTGACTCCTTTGCTCCGATAAAAGAAAAAAACACCAGTACGGCAAAAACGGATAACATTCTTGCAAACATGATTTCTCCTAAGGGATGCGGTTTAATTCGCGCCTGTTCACAAATGTGACACCACCGCCCGGGCGGTGGTGTTATTGCAGGGATTCCATTTTTCCAATGAACAAGAGGGTTTGTGAATGGCTATCGCGAATGGCGAACAGAAACGGCCGATCGATCCGGAATTCGGGAGGGGCGGAGACGACGCTGAAGCCCACTGAAGTCGCGGCTGCGGCCTCAGTGCCCTCTTCATTAACTTCGACAAATGTCTTGTGTTTCACCTCGCTGATCAACACTCCGCCGGGTTGATACATTGCGCTAAAATCCGCAGCCTCGGTAAAAGCGATTGCCATCCCCATTTTTTTCAAAATTTCGTTCAACATCATATCGAATGTCAACTTGAATCTGGGCATGGCCAGCGCCAATTCCTGTTGCGTAAAGCCGTTCATCCAAGCCGCCCAATTCTCCGGACTGAAAGCCGAAATCAGTGAATCCAGCGAGATGCCGTGGTTCGGCAGCAGAATCGTCATGCTGAAACCGGCGTCGCCATAAGGCAGATCGATCGCTTGAAAAGCCTGATTGGAATAAAAGCGGTGCAGGCCGGCTTTCTGGTGCATCATTTTGCAGGCTTGCTGCGCTCCGCTTGCGGTGGTGAACCAGTCGTCTTTGGTTTGAGCGGGATCGAAGCGATACGTCCACGTGCCCTTGAAGTAGATCGCATTGATGAGAAACATCACATGCTCGGGCTTGATTTCATCGATGATTTGCGGGATGCGGCCGCGGGTGTTGTCGTTCACCCAGGCATTGATGAGATTGAGCGTGGCCGGCGCATCGAAATCAACTCCCCTCACGCTCGCGTTGAAATAGGTTTTGTTGCGATCGATGAAATCCTGCTCGAAAATCATTTCCTGGCGGTGCCAAATCGAGTTGGCGATTTGAAATTCCACCCGCGGGTCCAGTTGCATGAGCAGCGCGATCAAACTCTGATAGGATTGATTGATCTCCTCCTGTGACAAACCGGCCAGCTCCAACGTGTTTTGCATGGCTTCGTAAGTTTCGCCGCTCGCGCCGTTCAAGGTCATGCCCAAGGCCATGGCCACGCTCAACGGCGAGATGAAAACGTTCTCATTTTTTCGCTGTTGCGCGACTTCACGAAAGAGCTTCAATCCGAAACGATTGTCCGAAGCTACCAGTTGTTTTTCGAACGAGGTCAGCTCGCGGAAAATGCGGTTGTCCGGCGCGACGACATTGTGTTCGCATTGGACGAGCAGCAGGCTAATGCCGAGTAGCGCGGCAATATTGTGCGGTTTGATTTTCATGTTTTCCTCAGTGGCTGTTTTCGATCATGGCAGAGGATCGCCGCCCTCGCCGGCGAATTCAACCCGAGCGGCGTGACCATAAGCGCGCAGGGGGTTACGATGTTGGTATCGCAAGCCGCGACGAACAGCAATCCCAAAACGAAAATCCATTTCATAATCCGCCTCACGATTTGAGATGCGTGGCGGCTGGTGTATTGTCGCCTTGATTATTTGCCTTGGCATGCCACAATCATGTCGATCTGGTCTTGCAAGGTGTTCGGCGCTGTGCTGGATACTTCACAAGATCCCGTCGGGATGACAAGTTGAGGTACTCATCTGCATTGGCATGGTGACACCTCAAGTATCCGGAGAATTGGCAATCATTTTCAAGCCAGTCATCCCGTGAAAATATGCCGGGAGTCATTCATGTGTTTCTGCTGAAAACGGCCGCCGGAGGTTCCGAATCGAAAATTCGGGCGAGTAAATTTTTTCCCGGCGCTCGCATTGTGCTCCACTAATGGGCTTGCCATCTTCGCAGCCGAAATACAAATGCGCAACAAAACGATGCGTGCCGCTCAAATACTTCGCAGGCCAGTCAAGCGTATAGCTGCTGTCTGCAGGAATCTTCACGGCGAATCCTTCCCGGTGTCAGCCTTTGTGCCAATCTGCAACTGGCTGCAGCCTTCCAAAAACAGCGGCGCATCACTGTTATTGAGTAACTCAACGCGCACCGTTTCATCGGCGGTGTAAACGATTTTGTCAACCGTCAAGATGATTTCTTCCGACTGAAGTTGCTTTGCCAGCGAGTTGCTTTCTTCGTTGGACACTGGCGACTCATTTTGACAGCTTGTTAAGACGAGGCCGAGCACAAGCCCGGCGCAAGAGACGATTTTCATCGCGGATTTCTCCAATTGGGTTATATGCTAAACAAGACTGCAAATTGCCAGGTTTCCAAATCCGTCGGCGAAGCGCCCAAACCCACGTCGATGCGCACCGGTTTGGCGGGTTGAAAGCTCACGCCGGCGCGGAAATTCAACGAGTTTTCGCTGCGGCGCACCGGCACGGCGCGATAGCGATCGACGCGCTCCGGCGGATTCTCCGGAGTGACGCTGTCAGGCCGTATCACGAGGGTGGAATCGGTGCGATACCAAATGTCGACAACCTCGTCAGTCTCAATGCTGAGAAACTGTTTGACTGCCGCCAAGTGCACGGCCCAGCTTTGTCCGATGCCGAAGGTCATGGCCACCGGCAGCGCCACGCGCGTCGTTTGGGTTCTTTTGTCAAGGCGCAACGTTTTGTCTTCGATGCCGATGGTGGTTTCTGCCGGATACCACGGCGTGGGATTCACTTGCCGGCTCGCGCGGTAGACTTGTGCATCTTCATACATCAGGGTTTTGTTCTCATCATGCTCGAGGTGCACCGCCACTGTGGCTTCACTGTTTTTATACATGGGAATTACCAACCCGGCGCTGCGCGCCAACACGATTATCCGTGAATTTCGAGTTGTAGATCGGCTCGTAAATCAGGCTGTCGGGATAATTGCGGAAACGATAGCGATGATAGCTGGTGTCGCTCACGGCATCGCCATTGGTCAGATCGATTTCGGATTTCTGATACTCCAACCGGAAACGGAATGCAATGCTGTTTGCCATGGGCAATTCGCCGTGGAGGCCGGCGAAGCGCGTGGTGCCTTCATGCCGCCAGCGGCTCTCGCTGGTGTGCGAATAGTAGGAACGGCTGAAGTAATCCGACTGCGCTTCGCTGCCATAGCTGTAAAAGCTGCTGTCGCGATCGCCGCTGGTTTGATCGTGATGGCCGGTGATGCGGCCGCCAAAAACACCGATCTGGCGCGTGTCAGAAAACGTGAGCAGCGCGCCGGCGCTGAACTCGTTCTGCCGCAAGGTCGAACCGGCGTCTTTCTCGTTGAGATAGCGTGATTGATAGGAATAATTGAAGTTGTCGCTATAGTCATTGAAACGCACGTAATCACCGGAAATGTCCGTCATGGTGCGGCTCACTTTCGCGCCGGCTGAGAAGAATTTGGTGAGTTTAAATGAAAGATAGGCTTCCATCATGTGCGCCGTTTCGGTTTTCTCGTCAAGCCCATCTTGTTTGATGTTCGGTTCGATTTCCGGGAAGCGGCTGCTTTCGTCCGTGCGCACGCCAAAGGCATCATAGGCGCCATAGTACCAATAGGGAACATATTCATAAAACGTTCCGGAATGATG
>QEVD01000653.1 GCA_003576975.1 Candidatus Zhuqueibacterota bacterium | reverse complement strand
GCCGTCATCCCCGGGTCCGATAACGCGCGCGGTGGTGAAGCCCTTTTCATGAACCTGTTTTAGGGTGCGGCGCGCACGCCCGCGCGTGGCATACACCCCAACGCAGACACGCCATTCCTCGCCATATAAATAAACCATATTATTGATGCGTTGCATGCGCAGTTGAAAGGAGAGATGGTCGGCGTCGAGCTGGTTGTCAAAGGCATTGACCAGCACGGAATAGCCGTGCTCGCCGAGCGGGCTTTTCGGCGGTTCAATGTCATCCGGCAAGGGTTCGCGCGGCCGGCCAGGCTGGCTGGGTATTGTTGGCTCAGGCCCGCCCACCGAGACGCCATCGCGCACGGAGGGGGGATTTTGTCCGCGTTCCGTGCAGGCAACTAGAAAAATCAAACTAACCACCAACCCAACTTTCAAAAAAGTGGATTTTGCAAAGCAAGATGTTGAAATCATACTGATCCTATCGCTGTTTGGATTCGCGGCATGGGGCGTCCTTGTCTCCCGGTTTGCGAACCCGCGCTTTTTCATAGCCAAACTCATTGATCAAAACATTACGCATTTTTTCCGCCGGGCCTTGTTCCCAGTAGCGTCCCACCGATACGACCCAACAGCCATTGCTCTGCGGATAACAATAATTGTGAATGCGCTGCTCGCGCAGTTTTTGCGAGCGCCCCAGTGCTCTTACTTCGCTGTCAAAAACGCCGACGATGACGGTATATTCATCTGGTCCGGGCAGGCCTTGTGTGTAAACAGGTTGCTGACATCCAACACCGGAGGGCGGCTGCGGCGGGCAGTCCTTGCACGGGTCGGCGGGGGGGGCATGGGGAGGAGGAGGATCGGTCACACATATACATGAGTTGCCAAAACCAACAAGCAACGCAATCATCAATACGGCAAAAAGCGGCTTAGAATTCATGTCCTTCCGGCTCGATGATTTCCCAAATCCCTTTGATTTAACGGAATTTAATTAAAAATTCACCCGTACGCAATATCATTCTCGGTTTACGCCTTGTTTTTTGCGCTTGTCACACGACACAATAGTTGACATTGCATGTGCGTCTGCCTATTTTGTGTCATGTCTGTGGCTCCGTTGACGTCGATCATCATTCCGACCTACAATCGCGCTGCTTTTTTGCGAGAAGCAATCGCTTCCGTATTGGCGCAAAGCGCGCGCGATTTTGAGTTATTGATCGTTGACGATGGCTCGACCGATGACACCGCGAAAATGTGTGCGGCGTTTGGCGGACAAATTCACTACATTTCTCAGGCGCATCGCGGCGTGTCTGCCGCACGCAATCATGGCATCCGGCTGGCGCGCGGCCGCCTTATCACCTTTCTGGATTCGGATGATTTGTGGACGCCACACAAACTCGCGCAGCAGCTCGCGTGGATGCAACAGCATTCCGGCATGCTGCTGTGTTACACCAACGAAATCTGGATTCGCCACGGGCGGCGGGTAAATCAGAAGTTGATTCACCGCAAATACGGCGGCTGGATTTATCCGTATTGCCTGCCGCGGTGCATCATCAGCCCCTCCTCCGTGTTGATGCGCCGCGAGTTATTCGAAGAGATTGGCGTATTCGATGAGAATCTGCCGGTTTGTGAGGATTATGATTTATGGCTGCGGGTCGCCGCGCGCGTCGAAGTCGGTTTTATCGACGAACCATTGATCATTAAACGCGGCGGGCACGGCGACCAACTCTCACAAAGCGAGTGGGGGAGCGACCGTTATCGCGTTGCCGCTTTGTTGAAAATGCTGGCGGACGATCGGCTGAACGGCGAATGGCGCAAAGCAACGCTTGCAATGTTGTCGCAAAAATGCCAAATTCTGTCCCAGGGTTTTGCCAAGCGCAGCAAACTGGCTGAAGCGGCATATTATGAAGAATTGCGCAGGCGGCATTCCTAATACCTATTTTAGCTAAATGTTGGAATCTTTGATCAAGGCGACGAGGCGCAACATGATCCAAATTCGTGAAATCTTGATTCCCACCGATTTTGCCGAACCGCCAAGCGCGGCGCTCGGGCATGCCGCGATGCTTGCCGAGCGTTTCGATGCGCGGCTCACGATGTTGCACGTGTTGACGGAAAAGACCGCCGCGGCGCAGCCGAAATTTCCCGAGCTGGACCCGGAGCGTGACGAGCTGGAAGAATTCGCCGAAGGTGAGATCACCGAACGCTTCGGTCTCGCGCCGTTGCAGCGTTTGCGCGTGCGCCGCGAGTTGCGCCAAAACGCGCATCCCGGCGAAGA
>QEVD01000652.1 GCA_003576975.1 Candidatus Zhuqueibacterota bacterium | reverse complement strand
AAAATTCGCCGGAAAATGTCAGGGAAAAATTGCGAATCTCGCTCAAACTGCGCTCGACCACGGTGTAGTTGTAGTTGATCGAGTTTTTGATTTGAAACAACAGCGCAAATTGCTGCCAGCGATATTGCGCGCGCAGATCCAATACTTTTTGCGGCACACGTTCATCGCCGCCAAAGAATGAAACGTGTTCAAAGCGCGAAGCGTAACGATAATCTGCTTCGAACGCCCACGGCCCGAGACGCAGCGCGGGCGAGATAAAGGCGCTCCATTGGGGCCGGTAAGGCAGTGGATCGTCGATGGCCAACTGGTAGAGCGGATCGGTCGCGAGGCTGCGGGAATCCAAGTACGTCACGTGGCCGCGCAAATTGATGCGGTTGCGCCAGAGCGCGACATTAATCTCGGATTCCAGGCCGCGCACACGCGCATGCGCCAGGTTGCGGAATTGCAGTTCCAGGCTTTGCGTGCTGATGGACAGCAGCTCGATGAGATCGTAATACTCATTCGCAAACGCCGTCACTTCAGCGGTAACATGTTCGCCGAAGCGTTGTCGCACGCCGAAATCAATCAACGTCGAGCGTTCCGGTTTCAAATTAGGATTGCTGTACAGCCGAACATTATCGCCGGGCTGGCTTTCACTGAAGCGTTCGGCAATTGAAGGCGCGCGAAAGCCGCGGCCAATCGAAGCGTGCAAAATGGTGGCGGGAAAGGGATTGTAGCTGAAACCGAATTTCGGGCTTAATTGTGTCTCCGCCGAATCTCCGACCAGCACGTAATGATCGTAGCGCAAGCCCGCGCTCAATTGCAAAATGCCAGAGAGCTTCCAGGTTTCCTGCACATAGGGCGAAGCCGAGGAAGCTTGATGATCGCCATAATATTTTGATTCAACCATGTCGCGGCGATAATCAACGCCAAACGTCACATTGTGGTTGACGTGCGGCAGCCAGTTCGCTTGCAGCTCGCCGCTCATGCCCAGCGCGGGTTTGAAATCTTTCGAAAGATTGAAGGGCAAGCCGATGAGTTGCGCGTTATATGAAAGCCGCGTTTTAAAGGCAAGTGTGGGATTGAGCAGCTTGTTGTAAATGGCGGAAGCGGCAAAGCCGTCCACCGTGATACGATCATGAAAATCAGTATTGAGGGCATTGTTCTGTTCTTTCCAAAACAGCGAGAACCCGCGCGCATCGCGATTGTACGTGACAAACAAGCGCAGATGCGATTCATCTTTAAATCGAATGACAGATTTGCTGCTGACATACCAGCGGCTGAAATCGCCGTTCTCGCGATCGCTGGTCGAGGTATGGCGCGACACCGCAAGCCGGAATCCCAGCGGGCCGACGACATTGGTGTAACTCACATCGCTGCGAGTGAAATACAAATTGCGATCCGTCCAAATCCATTCCGGCACGGAAGGATCGTCATAAAGCCCCGCGCTTTGGCGAAACGAGAATTGCGGCGAGGTGGCCGGCTCGCGCGTGATCACATTCACCACGCCGCTGATGCCGCCCGAGCCGTACAGCACCGAAGCCGCGCCTTTCAACACTTCGATGCGGTCGATCTCCGTGACCGGCAAAATATCCCAATTTGCGCGGCCCAAGTCGCTGGTGAGCACCGGCACATCGTCGATCAACATCAACACGCGGCTGCCGCCCAGGCCGAGCAAGCTGTAGCCTGTGCCGCCGCGCACGCTGACATTTTCGCCGACGAGTTGAACGCCGGACATGCTCTGCAACGCTTCGTCGATGCGAAAACGGTTGCGTTGCCGGATTTCCGTATCCGCCAGCACGCTCACGCTGTTCGCGGCTGCGTTCAGCTCTTCGGCTTGCCGCGAGCCCGTGACGATGACTTGATCAAAAAGAATTGCCGAGGTGCGCAGCGCGAGATTGATGACAATGGTCGAGTCATCATTGACGCGAACCGTCACGCGCTGCGTGGCATAGCCGATGAGAGAAGCGCTCAGCGTGTATGAACCCGCGGGCACTTTTGCAATGTGAAAGCGGCCGTTGGCATCCGCGCTCGCGCCCAGCAGAGTTTTTGCAACAAACACATTCGCGCCGGGCAGGGCCTCGCCGGTTTCAGCATCGCGAATGTGGCCGGTGATGTCGCCGAAGGGCCGGGCGGTTTCTGCGAAGGCTGAAACAAAAACGAAAAGAAGGGCGAGCCGAAAACCAATCGTCTTGTTTAAGGATTGCATGATAGAAAATTTTATATGACTCAAGGGTTTGCTCCCGTGCTTAATTTATCAATAGTTGAAT
>QEVD01000651.1 GCA_003576975.1 Candidatus Zhuqueibacterota bacterium | reverse complement strand
GAAGCGTTGGAGCATGCGCAGAATTTTCATCTTCGCGATGAAATCGATTCTCTAAAAAATGCGGGTTACGAGTTGCGGATTTTTGCGCCGGGATTTCCCTTGCTCACTTCATATTCTACCCCTCAAGAACTCAACGAGACTGAAGATTACTGGTCGCTGTTGCGTGAGCTTGATGCAATTTTTCCGGACAGCTCAAGGATCGTGATCTTTGCGCCAAACATGCTTAAACATTTTCGCGGCGAACGGCCAGCGTTGCGGGCAAACGTGACCTGGTGCATGCTGCCTGAAACGAAGCCGAACCAGTGGATTACCGAAGCACGCTGGCTTGGGCAGGATAGCTTGCTCGCAGTTGCAGGTTTTAGTGATGCGCGACAAACGCTTTTCGCGCGTGAGGTGTTGCAGGTGGTGAATCGTGATCGGCTCTTAACCAGCGAGAATCTGCCTCCGTTGTCATGGTCGCGCGCCGCCAACGGCGGGCAGGATACTTTACGTTTTCTGCAAACAGACGCCGCGCCGCGCGCAAACAGCGTTTTGATCGAGCCAGCTCGCGATATTAAACAGCGGCATTGGCGGCCGCCGCGGAATTCGGGCATTTGCCGATTCGAACGAATCAGTTGCAGCCGGATCAAATGAATGAAGCAATGAATTCTGACTTCATTTTCTGGCTTTCAGAGCAAGCGGTACCAACTGCGTTGCTCGAACAGACTTCCAACGGCGCGACACTCATACGCGACGCGGAGTCAAAACAATTTGAATCTGTTGAACGCAAAATCATCATGAGCGATGATCTTGCGCAAGATCCGCCCCGGCTTTCACGCCGAGAGGCAGCGCCAAACAACGGGATTGTTCTCTGGCGCGATGATGCCGGAGAAGCATTGCTTTCATGCGAGCACATCGGTACAGGCTCCTTTTATCATTATGTCAGCCGTTTTCATCCGCTGTGGAGTGAGCTGGTGCATCACGCGGCGTTTCCGCAGTTGATGTTGCATATTCTAAAAGAATCGGAAAGCGAATCACATTGGCATAATTTGGCCGGTGATCAACGCGCGATCAGTTTGTCGCAAATCATGCCGCACCGAAACAAAACGTTTGCGCCGTCCCATGTCAATGCCGGCACCACCAGTCTGCATCTGCTGTTTTGGATCGCAGCCCTGGTTCTGTTTGCCTTGGAACGATGGCTAGCGGAAAGGAGAACGGCGTGACGGCTGAGCTGGCAAATGAGCGCGCGCTGGCCGCGAGCTTGCTGTTGGTCACCGCAATGCGATTATTGTGGCCGCTCTCTGCCGTTGTTCATCTTGCTACGCTGCTAATCTCGTTCGCCCTTATTCTGTTAATGATGCTGATACGCGCCCGCAAACGTTTTGCCGATGTCGAGGCGTTTGCGCATCATTGCAATCGCGTCTTTCCTGAATTGGAAGAAAGCTGCGAGCTTGTGCTCAAACCGGAGGATGCACTTTCGGTTTTGGAACGATTGCAACGCCGGCGCGCGCTGCAGGCATTGGACAAGATTCCAGCCCAGCAACTTTGCCCTCGCCAAAACCTGACAACCGGCTGGGTGTGCGCCGCAAGCGCGGCATTGCTCGCCATTGTCTTTCTGATTTGGCCGCCGGCGCCATTTTTTGAATCGACCACCGGCAACTCTATTGCGAACGCAACGCCGATAAACGAAAACATATCTCATTCACCTGAAACTCTGCCGGCCCTGGAAAAAATCGCGGTACGCATTTCTCCGCCGGGCTACACCGGCAAACCTGCGCGTACGCAGGCGCAACTTGATTTGCAGGCGGAGGAGGGGGCGCAGGCGTCCTGGGAAATTGCATTCAACAAGAAGCTCAGCACTGTTCAAATGATTTTCAGCGAAGGCGATACGCTGTCTCTGTCTCCGGTTTCTGAGTTTCGCTATTCCGCCACGCGTGTGCTCACCCAAACCGGATTTTATCATCTTGCGTTTTGCGAGTTCGGCGCCAACACACAAAAATCTGATTATCACAAAATCGAAATCATCAAAGATCAACCGCCGCAAATCACATTGGCGCAACCGGAACAGCGCACGGAACTCGCGCCGGAGGGCCCGCGCAGACTTGCGGTGCAAGCTGCGCTTGCAGATGATTACGGCATTCGTTCGCATCGCCTGGTCGCGACACTGGCAAAGGGCACGGGCGAGGCGGTCAAATTTCGCGAACAAATTCTGGCGTTCGATCAGGTTAAAATGAAATCACCGCGACAGCACGACTTGGCCACGGTGCTTGATTTGCACCAACTCGGCATGGCGCCTGGCGACGAGCTTTATTTTTTTGTGGAGGCCTGGGACAATCGCGCGCCTCAAGCCCAGCGCAGCCGTTCCGAAACTTTTTTCGTCATTTTGCAGGATACCGCGCAGGTGACGCTTGCGAGCGGCGCCGGACTGTTGATCAATCCGCTGCCGGAGTACTTTCGCAGCCAGCGTCAAATTATCATTGACACAGAAAAGCTGATTCAAGACAAAACACAAGTGAGCACGGCCGAATTCAACCGGCGCTCCAACGACATTGGCATCGATCAAAAATTGTTGCGGTTGCGTTACGGCCAATTTTTGGGAGAAGAGGCAGAATCTGCTGCGTTCAGCCAGGAAGCCATGCCGCACAGTTCCGATGCTCATGAAGAATCCGGACACGAGGAAACGGCGCCTTCTCAAGCAAAGGAATCCGCAACAAACATTGTCGAGCAATTTGCGCATTTGCACGATTCCGAAGAAAACGCGACGCTCTTTGCCGTTTCCATCAAAGCGCAACTGAAAGCAGCGCTGGCAGAAATGTGGCAGGCGGAATTGCATTTACGCACGCATCGTCCGGAGCAGGCTTTGCCGTTTGAATACCGCGCGCTGGCGCTGCTCAAAGACGTGCAGCAGCGCGAACGCGCCTATGTGCAGCGCGTCGGTTTTGAACCCGCGCCGCTCAAGCCAGAGGAAAAACGTTTGACCGGCGATCTTTCCAAAATTCAAAACCTCAAATCCACCAAAGAGATCGTTCGCGAGGATCCGTTTGCCGCGTTGCGCCGCGCGCGTGCGCTTTTGCAGCAAATCAAAAAAAGCCCGCAACGCCTCGAGGCGAACGCAACCAATATTCTGGAAGAAGCCGGGCAAGAGTTGGCGCAACATGCGTTGCAGAAACCCGGCCGGTATCTCAAGGCCTTGCAGGCATTGCGCACGCTCATCAACTCGCTTGCTCCTGGCGAGGTTTGCCGCGACTGCCTGGCACCAATCGAACAAGCGATTTGGAATATTCTGCCACCGGAGCCTCCGGCGCCTTCCCCAGTATCCACCGCGCACACTTCTTTGGGGCAACGTTATCTTCAAAAACTCGAGGCACAACCGTGACACTCGGCGCGTTGCACGTGCCGGGTGATCCCCGGCAAATTTTGGGATTGATCCTCGTTGCAGCAATGTTACTCGCAGGTTTGCTCGCGCTGGTTTATCGCCGGCCGCAGCGCCGCCATCTAGCA
>QEVD01000066.1 GCA_003576975.1 Candidatus Zhuqueibacterota bacterium | reverse complement strand
CGTTGATACAGTTGGTGGCAGCGCAAAAGCAGGGACATGCAGTGGGCGTATTTTCAATATGCTCTGCCAACCGCTTTGTTCTGGAAGCCGCCATGTTGTCGGCAAGATCCGACCCGGCGGCATTGCTCATCGAAGCGACCTCGAACCAGGTGAATCAATTCGGCGGCTATACCGGCATGACTCCGCAGAACTTTGCCGACTTTGTCGAGGCCACCACCCATCGGATGAAATTCCCCTATGCGCGCGTGATGCTCGGCGGCGATCATATGGGGCCGAATCCCTGGCAGCACGAACCCGCCACGGTTGCCATGGCAAATGCGCGCGAGCTGGTGAGGGACTGCATTCGCGCCGGATTCAGAAAGATTCATCTCGACACCAGCATGCCGTGCGCCGGTGATCCGCTGGATGCGCATGGCGCCCTGCCGATGAAGCTGGCCGTCGCAAGAGCCGTGGATCTTGCCAAAGTCTGTGAAACTGCACGTGCCGAACTCCCGCCCCATTCCATTGCTCCAGTTTATGTGATCGGCACCGAAGTGCCGCCGCCGGGAGGCGCCACGGAAAAGCTTGCGCACGCCACGCCAACCAAAGTTCATGACGCACAACAATCCCTCGAATCGACGCGCCAGGCATTTTTCGCTGAGGGTTTGGAATCGGCATGGCAGCGCGTCATCGCTGTCGTGGTTCAGCCGGGTGTCGAATTCAGCGAGCTTTCGGTCATTCCCTATCACCGCAATCAGGAAACCGCGGCGCTGAAGGAACTCATCGAGCGCTACCCCACGCTGGTATTCGAGGCGCATTCCACGGACTATCAGAGCCGGCACGCCTTGCGCCATTTGGTCGAAGATCATTTTGCGATTCTGAAAGTGGGACCCTGGCTGACGCTGGCGTTCCGCGAGGCAGTCTTTGCATTAGAGCACATCGAGCAGGAATGGCTGTCCGGGCGAAAGTCGGTCACGCTTTCGCATGTGCGCCAGACGCTGGAGCGGGCGATGTTGGCGAAGCCGCAATACTGGCAGAAGCATTATCATGGCGACGAAAGGGAGAAGGCGATTGCGCGGCGCTTCAGCTACAGCGATCGCATCAGATATTACTGGAACGAGCCGGAGGTCGATGCAGCGCTGCGTGTTTTGCTGGCGAATCTCAATGAGCATCCCGTGCCGCTGACGCTGCTGAGCCAGTATCTGCCGGCGCAATGCCGGGCTGTGCAAGAAGGAAAAATCAAAAACGCGCCGGTGGATTTGATTCATCATAAGATCAACGAGGTTCTGGAAATCTACGCCGCGGCAACGCGCTCCGGGAATGATTCATTGAGTTGAACGGGCTAACAGGATTTACAGCATGCAACTCATTCTGAGAGTCCTGTGTTATCTTGTCAAGAAAATCAGCGAACCTTGAGGCGAGGAGGAAGCTTGTGAAATCACGGTTATGGCTGGTCTTTGCGCTAGTCACCACAACGTTTTGGGGATTATGGGGCGCACTCATCGAGCTTCCTGAAAAAGCCGGCTTTCCGGCGACGCTGGGCTACTCGGTCTGGGCGCTCACTATGATCTTGCCGGCGTTGGTGGCTTTGTATGTCATCAAGTGGAAGCTGGATTATGATCGCCGCTCGATCCTGCTCGGCACGTTGATCGGCCTGACCGGCGCCGGCGGCCAGTTGATCCTGTTTCAAGCATTGCGCATGGGACCGGCCTATCTGGTGTTTCCGATCATATCCTTGTCGCCGGTGGTGACGATTCTCCTCGCTTATGGATTGCTCAAGGAACGCGCCCACAAGATGGGGTGGGCCGGAATTGTTTTGGCGATGATCGCCATGCCGCTGCTTTCCTATCAAGACCCGAGCAACACCGGGGCGAGCGGCATTCTGTGGGCCGTGCTGGCATTTCTGGTGTTTCTGGCCTGGGGCATCCAGGCCTACTTCATGAAACTCGCCAATGTGACGATGAAGGCTGAGAGCATATTCTTCTACATGACGGTCACCGGCCTGCTGCTCATCCCCTTCGCTGTGTGGATGACGGATTTTTCGCAGCCGATCAACTGGGGCTTCCGCGGCCCCTACCTCGCGGCGATGATCCAGATTCTGAATTCCATCGGCGCGCTGTGCATCGTTTATGCGTTCCGCTACGGCAAGGCGATCATCGTCAGCCCGTTGACCAATGCCATCGCGCCGGTGATCACGGTCATCATCTCGCTCATCATCCATCGCACGGTTCCGCACAACTTTGTGCTCACCGGCATGGTGCTGGCGCTCATCGCGACTTTTTTCATGTCCATCGAAGAGGAAGCCAAGCCGGCCGCTGAAGCAACAGTTCAACATGTTGCGTGATTCCTTTGCCATGCCTTTTGTGCAGAATTCCGCCAACCGGAGAATCGACCTGTGCCTGGGTCTGGTTTTCCTGTGGTCAACCCTGAGTATCAGCCAGAATGCCGGTCCGCTCCCCGGCATCACACCAGCGTCTGACTACCTGGTGTACTACGGCGTGTGGAATGCGACAAAGGTTTTGCAGGCGCAATATTTCGATCTGGTGATCCTTGACATTCGCTCCGGCATTACGCCGGCGCAGGTCGCCGACATCCGCAACGGCCTCGACGATCTTGCCGGCACCGGCGATGACGTCATCGTGGTCAGCTATCTTTCCATCGGCGAGGATGATGACGGCAAGCGCGCCGGCGACGGTCGCGGCCCGGTCTACTGGAATGCCCAATCGAGCTCGCTGGTCTACCAGAACCGCGGCGTCGCTTCGTGGTATGTCGATGATGCTGACAAAAACGGCAGCCCTGATCAGAATGGCGTTTGGGGAAGTTTCTATGTGAATGCTGGTGATTCGCTCTGGCAGAAATTTGTTCGCACCAAAGCTCATGGCGCAGATGACATCATCAACCAGTGGAAATGTGACGGCCTGTTTCTCGACACCATCGACACGGCCTCGCCGTGGGCGGAATATCACTGGACGGCAGCCGGCATGTCGCAGTGCATCGCCCGCCTGCGCGACTGGTATCCGCAGGCGGTGATCATCGGCAACCGTGGGTTGTTTTATTTCGATCCGGCGCAAACGGCCTCATACGCGCACAATATTCGATCTTATGTGAATGCGATCATGTTTGAATCCTATTACACAGAATGGAATTGGAGTTCCGGCAGTGGCGGCGTGAGTCCCTACTTTGCGGACAACAAAACCTACTGGGCGCAGCGTGTGAATACTGAAGCGCAAAAAAGTGACGGCTTCACCGTGCTCTGTCTCGATTATCTCAATCCGGCGCAGGCGGATTATCAGCTCATGTTGGAGAATCAGGTGCATGAGGCCATCGAGGTTCAGGGCTGGACTGATGCGGTATCGAGCATCATGCTGGATGAGATTCGTTATGACATTTATCATCAGCATACGCCCGACGTTAATCCTCCGACGTGGAGCAAGACCGTGGGCGTGCGGCAAGCGAGAGTGGAGTCCGGGAAAGTCGTCGTGCGGTGGAATCGCGCCGATGACCGCCACCTGTCGGTGAACTACAATCTTTACTACAGCACCGCTTCTCCAATCGATTTTACCACTGCAACCCGGCTCTTGCATATCGAAGCGGAAGCCGCGGCCGGTTATGATCTGCAATTTGCCGTCCCCGGGTTGATCGATTCAGCAATGTATTTTTTCGTAATCCGCGCAGTTGATTCACTTGGAAATGAGGAGGCCAACCGGGTTGAAATCGGTGTCGTGTTCGGCGGGACGACCGGAGTCGAAGCAGCCAAGAATCCCGAGAGCTTCCGCCTGCATCAGAATTTTCCGAATCCTTTCAATGCGGGCACGCGCATCGAGCTGGAGGTGCCGCCGTCTTTTGCAGAGGAGATTGTTCTGGAGATTTTCGATGTGGCCGGCGGCCTGGTGCAGGAACTGCGGCATCCGGCGGCTTCATCCAGGCGAATTTCTTTTCAGTGGAACGGCGAGACGCTGGCCGGAAAGCGCGCCGGCAGCGGCATTTACTTCTACCGCGCCTCCCGCCGTAGCGGGACGGCGACGCGCAAGATGGTTGTGGTGCAGTAAGCCCTGGTGCTGAAAGCATGAACAGACGACTGAAAAATCTGGCGGTTGGTATTCTGCTATTTGGAGTGGCCGAAGCCCTGCCGGCGCAGGAAACGCCACGCTCTGAGGCGGAATTCGCCCTGCCTAGCTGGAGTACCGGCGCGCTGTCGTTTGTAGCGGACATTTGCCAGTTCGAAGGCCGTGGCGGAAAAACTGCCATCGAGATATCCTATGCCGTTGACCTTTCCCAGTTTGCTGCGCAACCGTCACCAAGCCAATCTCAGGTGCTCGACCTCGGCATCATCCTGCGCGAACCGCGGGGCAATGCCGTGGTTGATGTTCATGAGCGCCAGCCAATTACGCTGTCCCGCGATAAGGCAGACGGAGTTTTTTCATTCATTGATCTCAGGCGATTTGAGTTGTCGCCGGGCCCGATGGCGCTGCAGGTGTCGCTGCGCGATTCGGTTTCCGGCCGGGAAGGCATCCTGAACCAGGAATTTGTGGTGCGAGATTTTAGCAAAGGATTTTCCCTCAGTGATCTCATGCTGTCTGCGCAGCTCCAAAAGGCGCAGGGCAAAAGTGTTTTTGAAAAAGGCGGTTTGATCGTGGTGCCGCTGCCGTCACGATCAATCTCTGTCGCCGACTCATTGTCGCAGCTCTTTGTGTATTTCGAAATCAATAACATGAAATATGCGCCGGCAGAGACCTCCTTCTATGGCATCCGCTACGAAGTTCACGACGCGCGACAAAATCGAGTTTTTGCAAATACGCGGACGCACCTTCCCAAAGCCGGCAACAACAGTTCACGGATCGAAAAGATCCCGGTTGCCGGCTTGACTCCGGGCCTCTATCGACTGTCCCTGCGGGTGACTGACTTGGCAACCCAGCAAGCCTGCAGCGCGGCTGTGGATTTTGCCTGCACACCCGGGCCGCAGACGGAGGCGATGGTTCTCACCATGACCGCGGAGGATATTCAGAAATACTTTGACCAAATCAAATACGTGGCCACCGATCGGGAGAGGAAAATCTACTGGCAGCTTTCCGATGAGGGCAAACAGAACTTTGTTCTCGAATTCTGGAAGTCGAAGGATCCGACGCCCGGGACGCCGGAAAATGAATTCATGATGGAACATTTCCGGCGCCTTGCCTATTGCCGGGAAAAATTTCCCGGCGGCCTGAACTCGGATATGGCGAAAATTTACATCAAGTATGGATCACCCATGGAGGTGAGCCGCGACGTTTCCACTGCCAAGATCAACCGTCCGGTGGAGATCTGGACCTATGCGCTGGACGGTAGAAGAGAGTTTGTGTTTGTGGACCGCACCAGTGACGGACGCTATGTGCTGGTGCATTCCAATCACCCAGCAGAGTACAGCAATCCGAATTGGATGGAAGACTTTGCCAACTGAAGGCGAGAAACCAAAGCAACCTCTTACAAATTTAAGGAGGCGGAAGATGAAACTCCACAGGTACAGGACCGCGATAGCAATTCTATTGTCGCACGTCCTGCTGGTGGCGATTGCCGGTGACGGTTGGGCGGCCAACACCGGCAAGATCGCCGGACGCGTCACCGACCGTGAGACCTCAGAGCCTTTGATCGGTGTCAACGTCGTTGTCGACGGCACCACTATGGGAGCGGCCACTGATGCGGGCGGCAATTACACTGTGCTCAACCTGCCGCCGGGCATTTACAGTGTCCGCGCCTCCATCATCGGCTACGGTCAGGTCGTGCAGGAGAACGTGAAAGTCAGCATCAACCAGACCACCACCCTGGATTTCGCCCTGTCGCAGCAGATGCTCGAGGGGGAAACCGTGGTGGTGCAAGCGTCGCGGCCGGTGGTGCAGTTGGACGTGTCCTCGAGCCAGCGCATCGTCACCGCCGAGGCGATTCAAAGCCGGCCCCTGGATAATTTCGAGGAAATCCTCGGCACCGAGATCGGCATCAGCCTGTCGGCCTCAACCGAAGGCTCAGGTCTCATCGTGCGCGGCGGCCAGCTCAATGAAACCGACATTGTGATCGACGGGCTTTCGACCAGAAACGAGCGGACGCAGCAACCGATGACCAATCTCAGCCTGACTGCGATCCAGGAAGTTGAGATTCTGACCGGCGGCTTCAATGCGGAATTCGGCGACATCCGCTCCGGCCTGGTCAATGTCATCACCAAGGAAGGAAACCTTGACCGCTACACCGTCAGTTTCGACGGCAAGATCAGGCCGCCGGCTCGCAAGCATTTCGGTTCCAGCCCGTTCAGTATCGAGGGGCCGTTCTGGCAGGTCTATGCCGGCGCCAATGCCTTCACCGGCGTCTCCCAGGACTTGGTGGACGGCAAGGCCTACCCGTTTACGTTCATCGGCTGGAACGAAGTGGCGCGGCAGTTCCTGGCGGACACGGATCCGAGAAACGACTACACGCCGCAGGAACTTCTCGAAATCTGGAAATGGCAGCACCGCAAGCGCGACTATGCCGACCAGCCGGATTACATTGGCGATCTGTCGATCGGCGGCAAGGTGCCCTTGACCAACGTCGCTTTTCTGCTGTCGCAACGTTATGAAAACCTGCAATTGGTTTATCCCTTCAGCCGCAACAATTCGGTTGCCAGTACAACCTTGCTGAAGTTGACCAAGCGCCTGTCGCCCTCGATGAAGCTTAGTGTGAACAACACCTACATTTTCGTTCGCGGTGTCGACGGCTCAATCTATGACGACACGGTCGGCATGATCACCGGCACGCGGGAGGGAACGGAGTATGCGCGCGACGCGCACTTCTGGAGATACATCTGGCACGATGCCAATTTCAATCCGATCGAAACCCGGCAATACCGCGGCGGCGTCACGCTGAATCATTTGCTCAGCGACAAAACCTTCTATGACTTGCGCCTGGAATTTACCGACTTTCGCACCCGGCAGGAACCGATCAGCCTCAGAGACACCACAGGCATCAAGATCATCGGCGATACCTGGTATGATGAAGGGCCGTTCGGTTACGTGGGCAGCGCCCTGGGCGGCGGCATCACCGAGAAGTACGACATCCTTGGCGAGTTTCTGATGTCGGGCGGCGGGCGCGGCCAGGATCATTCCAAATACCGCGGCGTCAGCCTGAGCATGGACATGGTATCGCAAGTCAACCGCCACAACGAAGTGAAGATGGGCGTCATGTTCGAATACACCAGCTTCCGTGAGCGGCGGGAAATCAACCATGGCGCGACCACCACGCCGGTGACCGAAGCGCCGTGGCTCTGGTGGTATTACAATGAATCCCCCATCAAGCTGGCGGGCTATGTGCAGGACAAGCTGGAATTCGAGGGCATGGTCGCCAACGTTGGCTTGCGCCTGGATTACTACGACACCCGCACCAGCGCCTTCAATCTCGATCCTAATTTTATCTTTGCAAACAACCCCTACACGCTGGAGGCCTACCGCGCCAACAACGGCACCTTCGCGAATCTGACGACTTCGGAAAGCTCTTACAAGCTCTATGTCAGCCCGCGCGTGGGAATTTCGCACCCGATCAGCACGACGAGCAAGATCTTCTTCAACTACGGCCATTTTCTTCAGCCGCCGGTTGTCGATCAGCTCTTCCTGGTGCGGCCGAATTCCACCGGCCGGGGCGCCGACCTTCCGAACGTTGCCGCCGAATGGCCGCGCACCATCGCTTATGAAGTCGGCCTGGAGCAGGGTATCGGCAGGGATTTTCTGATCCATCTGACCGGTTATTACAAGGATGTTTCCGATCAGCTCAGTGCGCAAAACATCGTTTCGTTGGACGGCGAGAACGACATCACCACCTATGCGAACAACAGCTATGCCGACATCCGCGGCCTCGAACTGAAACTCGAAAAGCGCTTCGGCGACTGGTGGTACGGCTGGGCTTCGCTCGAGTATCTGACCAGCAGTGAAGGCCGCACCGGCTATCGTTACCTCTACGAAGACCGCCAGTTGGCAAATCGCCAGCGCGAGACCGCCTCGCAAATCAAACAGAAGGGCGTGCCCTCCGTGACTGCGAACATTTCATTCCGGACACCGGCCACTTTTGGACCCAAGGTTGTCGGCCACAATATTCTTGGAGATTGGCGGTTCAATATCCTGCAGAACTGGTCTGACGGCGGCGAGTCTCTGTTGAATCCCGATGCGCCGCTCAAAGAGCAGATCTGGGTCGAGGTCATCGACTATGCCGACACCGACATTCTGCTCGAAAAGCGTTTCCAGTTCAGCGCGAACCGTTTTGGCCTCTACATGCAGGTCAACAATCTGTTCAACAACAGAGGGTTCCCCAACCCCTTCAACTGGAACCAGTACATCGATTCCCTGCATTTTCCGCACGAGACCGGCTCCCAGAAAGGCAACGACAAGCTCGGCGACTGGGACAAGCCCTACATCAATTTGGGTTGGAACACCTGGTCGCAATTCGTGAATCCTCGCGAATACTACGTTGGCCTGCGGGTCGAATTGTAAGCGCGTCCGCATGCGAATACCGAAAGAAGGTTTGGTCAAATGACCTCAACACACTCGACATTCAAGTTATGGATGGAGGTACACCCATGTTGAAGTTCTGCAGCCCTTCAAGGATTCATGCGTTCTGCGCATGCTGTGCGCTGCTGTTGGTCGGTCTGGCAACGACCACGCTTCTCGCACAAACCAGAACGCATAATCTGGGCGATTTTAAATTGCGGATCGAAGCCGGAGAGATTGTCAACACCAACGACGTGCAGCCAACCGGCGAATGGCCGCAGGATCATTTTCGCTATGCGCATATCGTTTTTCACAACACCGGGCATGTAGTGGGAAGTTGGGTCGACGCCGAGGGCGCGGTTCATGCCAAGGAACAGTTCATCGGCGGGCCGGTTTCGTTCAACGCCGAAGCGCCCTATGGACTCCGGGAAGTGAGGCGCTACGAGCCTCCGGAAGTCTGGGTCTATGCCAACGGCGAGTTGCAATTATCGTCGCGACGATTCAACGGCGAGGTCGACCCGGCGCTGCCGGCGGACATGATGATCGAAAACCGTTACAAATCTGCTCCCGGGTTCGACGTGCTGAAGCGTTCCTACTCCTTCTCCAATCCCGATCATGATGACTATGTGATTTTCTACAACCGCTACCTGGTCACCTTCGATTGGGACGAGGATCCCGACCCCGAGACCAGCACCACGCAAACTCTCGAAGACGTGTATTTCGTCGTCGGTTATTCCTTCCAGACCGCCGAGGGCACCTATATCACCTATTCGCGCTGGTACGAAGAAGGAAAGGACGACTGGGCAAGCTTTGAAAACTTCTCGTCGCAGCTTGTGCCCGGCGGCAGGCAACTGGCGATCTCCTACAGTTGGGACGGCGATCATCCCGACCTCACGGAGTTCGAATCCGGCGGGCCTGATTTCGACGACACCGGCGATCCGCGCTTTGCCATCGGCGAGGAAGGATCGACCGCGATGCCCTCGGGTGAATTTATTTCCAGCGCTTACTCGGGCTTTGCGGCACTGCATGTCGATCGTTCCCCGCAGGACCGCACTGACGATCCAACTCAGCCGATTTCCATCATTGCCAACATGAGCATCTATAATGTATGGGATTCGGATTTTCCGGGCTTTGCCACCGAATGGGATTGGGCGGCTTCCGGCACCAAACAGACGGTTGAAGACCAGGCCGGCTGGCCCGGGGATGCCAGCGCCCAGGAAGACGAGTATCCGTTCCAGGCGTTCGGGCCATACGACATGGCGCTGGGCGATTCCGTGGTTATCGTGTACGCGGTCGGCGTCAACGGCATCTCGCGGCAACTGGCCATCGAGAAAGGCCTGGAATGGCGTGATTGGTACCGCGGCGTCGCCGGCGCCACGTTTGACGACGCTGCCAAAAACGAATTGCTTGCCACCGGCAAGGACTCCCTCTTTCAAACGCTCGATCGCGCCTTGTGGGCGTGGAATCAGAACCTAAACATTCCCTCGCCGCTTCCGGCTCCCGACCTGACGGTGACCTCCGGGCCGAATCGCATCGATTTGAGCTGGGAGGATCTCTCCGCGGTCAACGATTTTCAGAGCGGCGTTCCGGACTTGCAGAGCTATCGCATTTATCGCAAGCGGGGAAATTTCCTGGTCGACGAAGACACTGAGCTGAACTCCGACGGCACGCATCTGTTGTGGGAGCACATTGCCGATGTGCCGTCGACCGAGACTTCCTACAGCGACCTTAATGTTGTGCGCGGCGAGGCCTATCACTATGCGGTCACTGCCATCGACAACTCCGGGCTGGAAAGCTCGAAGTATGCCAATCGCTCCGAGTTGCCGGCCATCGCCTTCCAACCGGGACTCTCGAGCGCCGACGCAGTGCGGGTGGTGCCGAATCCGTTCATCTCCGGCGCCGGCGATTTCAATTTCAGCGGCACGCGCGCCAACACCATTTTGTTTGTGAATCTTCCGGCTTACTGCACGCTGCGCATCTACACCGCCTCCGGTGACTTGATCAAAGTCATCAAACACGAAAGCGGCAGCGCCGACAATCAATGGGATTTGATCACCGAGTCGAATCAATACGTCGCCAGCGGCGTGTATCTCCTGCAGGTGGCCAATGCCCGTGACGTCAATCAGCAGCCGGTTTCCGGAAGCATTCACAAGTTTGTGGTGGTGAGGTAGCGCCGGCGCGAAGGCTTCGCAGCCGCCGGGCAATTCCGGTGGACCGGCGCCTTTCGCGAGCAAACACTGAACATTGCAAATCCTGAGGCAGAAAATGAAAAACATGCAAAAAGCGACTACGCTCCTGCTGCTGGTCGCGCTGTGCGCGGTCGTGCCGGCGTTGGGCCAGGGTGTGGACAAAATCGCGCAGACCGGAATGAAGTGGCTGTCGATTCCGGTTGGCGCCAGAGCTTCGGCGCTCGGCAGCGCCTACACGGCGATGGCCGCCGACGCCGGTGCGGTGTTCTGGAATCCGGCCGGGTTGGCGCTGACCGAAGGCCGCCATATTTTTCTCAATCAGACCCGGTGGATCGCCGACATCGACGTCAATGCCGCCTCGGCGTCATACACGGCCGGCGCCATCGGCACGTTTGGCGTCCACTTCATGACGGTTGACTGGGGAAATTTGAATGGCACGCGTTTTACGAGTGGTGCGGAATTGTATGAAGAAACCGGCACCTTCTCTCCGGAGAGCTGGCTCATCGGCGTCAGCTTTGCGCGGCGTGTCTCCAACAAGTTCTCCTTCGGCGGCAGCCTGAGATACGTGCATGAAAATCTCGGCAGCTCGCTGGAGGGATCTTTCGACAATCCGGAGAAATTCGAAGCCAAGATGAATGTAATGGCAATCGATTTTGGGACGATCTTCTATACCGGCTATAAAGACCTGCGCATCGCCGTGACCATGCAAAACGTTTCGCAGGAAAAGGAATATCGCTTCGAAGCCTTCCCGCTGCCGTTGACCTTCAAGTTCGGTGCGGCGATGAACGTTCTGCAGGTGATGCAATCCGCCGAGAGCGACCAGAGCATCACGTTGTCGGTGGATGCCCTGCACCCGCGGGATTTTTCCGAGCGGCTGCATTTCGGCGCGGAATACAGCTTCAAGAAGATGTTCTTCCTGCGCACTGGCTACAAAACCAACTATAACGAAGAAGACGTGACGTTGGGCGGCGGCGCCAAGCTGACCATGGGCAAGACGGCCTTTGCCCTGGATTACAGCTATCTGGCGTTCGAGAATTTCGACGCCGTTCACATGTTCTCCTTTGATTTTGAATTCTGATAGTTCATCAAAATAACTTCCCGTCTAAACGTAGCCCCCGCCTCTTGTGGGCGGCTGTCGAAGGAATTGAATTCGTGTTTGTAACAGTGTCCCACAAGGGGACAGGACTACGAAGATCCACGGAGGAATTTGAATCATGAAAGCCAAATCCATTTTGCTTTTATTTTCGAGCTTCTGCCTTTTGATTTTTCTGGGCTGCGAGGCGCCGGAAAACCCGGTATTCGGGCCGGATCGTCCTGATCCCAATCCCACCGGGATGCCGGCGGCCACGATCACGGCGGTCACACCCACGGAGGGATTTCTCAGGGATATCATTACCATCGAGGGCAGCGGCTTCAACACCACGCCGGAATTCAACCTGGTGCAGTTCGGCAACCGGACCGGTGTGGTGGTGGCGGCAAGCGCCACGGAATTGTCGGTGCAGACGCCGAATTTCTCGGATGCAACCGTTATGGTGCGGGTCGCAGTCAAGGGCTCGGAGCACTGGAGCAATGAAATGAGCTTCACCTTCAAGCCGACCCTGACCGTCGTCGATGAGGAAATTAGCTGGCCAAAAGGCATCGCCATTGATGCCGGCGGCAACGTCTACGTCGGCTCGGGCAATGACGGCATCATTTTCAAGATCACCCCCGCGGGAGAAAAGACGGAGTTTGCACACTACCCGGTGAACGGCGCGATGCATTTTGGCCCGAACGGATATCTTTATGCATGTGACCAGGAGGGGCAAATGATTGGGCGGATCTCCCCGGACGGCACATCGATCGAAGATTACTTCCTCAGCGATTCGTTGTCTATTATCGATTTCGATTGGGATGCGAACGGCAATCTTTACGTGGCGACCAACTCCGAAGGTGTCTACCGCCGCGATCCGTCCGGCGGCGTGTCCCTGGCGGCGGAATTGGGATCGCCCAAAAGCTGTCGCGTTTTCCAAAACTATTTGTACGTGACCGATATCTGGGAAACCGGCAGTGTCTGGCGCTTCGAGATTACGGCGAGCGGGCTTGAAAACGGCGAGATCATTTATACCAACGAAGATTCTCCACCGACCGGACTGGAGGTGGACGACGAAGGCACGGTTTACATCTCCGAAGCCTGGGACGTGCATATCCTGGCCATCAAAACCGATGGCTCCACCGAAATCCTGTACGATGGCGAACTGGCCACGCCGATGCGCTATTTGACGCTCCACAACAAGACCATGTACGCGGTGCATCCGGGTTGGGGCGATATCGGAATCGTTTATGCCGCCTATCTCGGCGTCGGGCAGGCGCCGCGCTACGGCCCTTGATCACATGCAGAAAAGGATGGAATCGGACGCGCGCCGAGCTTCTTGATTTGCGCCGCCCTCAGGCGTTCGTCCGATTTCCATTATGACGCGAGCATTTCTCAATTTTACGAATTGCGCATGAACCTTCATTTTCGGGTGCATCAGGGACTGTGGTGGTTGCTGCTTTTTTTCAGTTCGACAGCAATTGCACAAAGCAAGGGTGGCAGGTGGCAGTTCGAAAATCATGGCATGGACACCGCTACCTGGGATGCTTTGGATGATGTTGGAACGCTGCAGAATCAAGCAAGCTTCAGCGCGGCAGCACCGCTGCAGGAAGGCGGCGCCTACCTGTGGCTGGACAGCGCGAACGTCCATGATTTTTTCCTGATCGACGACAGCGATGATCTTGATTTTGACAACGAGAGCATCGGCATCTCGGCCTGGATTTATCCCGTCCTCTTCGAGAGAGTCCATTTTATCGTCAACAAGGGCGATCAGCTTCCCACACCCAAGACTACCAACTACTCATTGCGCATCTCGGAAAGCAAGAAGCTGGAATTTCTCATCCGCGATGCCAACGATCGCGCGCATCGTGTGACTTCCAGCTTTACGATTTCGGTCAATCAGTGGACATTTATCGCGGCGTTCTATGATTTCAACGCGCATAAAGTTTATTTGTGGAACAATCCGGCACAAGCGGTGGATACCCTGAATTTCGATCAGCCGCTTCTTTCCAATGACGACCCGCTGGCCATCGGCTCATGGTACAGAAGCGATCCCTCGACGCCCAGCACAACGGATTTTGAAGGGCGGATCGATGACGTGAGAATCAGCGGCAGGCGCGAGGATCTGTTTCCGCAAGCGACGGCAGTGGCGCGGGACGATGGCCTGGCAGCCGCTGTTCCAGCCGAGATGCAGGTGTATCCCAATCCGGTCTTTCTCAGCGGTGAAGCGGGGAACCGCATCGTGCAATTCACCTCGAGTCTCGCCTCCGTGCATGCCCTCGCGGTGTATGACGTTCTGGGCCGTACCGTTTTCACGGTTTCGAGCAATTCTTCTTCGCAGCCGTTTCGCTTTGCATGGAATCTGCGAAACCAGAATGGCGAATTCTTGCAGACCGGAATTTACTGGGTGCGGATCACGAATGGGCGCAATTTCCTGACGAAGAAATTTTATGTCATCAGATAAACGGGCGGCATTTGCAGCTCACCTGCCCGCACGTGGTTGCATGCGTACCTCACTAATCTTGAAACAAGAACGGAGTTCTATGGCTCCTCCTCCCATCACCATCGCCTGCAAGAAGCTTGCTATCGACATGCCCTCACGAAGAACCGTCAGCGCGATGGCACTCGGTTGAGTTGCCTGCTCTTTCCCGGAGAAAAATGAAAATGCAAATCTTGAAATCAGTGGTACCGCTAGGTCTTATTGCGGCAATTTTGATGATTCTTGCGCCGGCGCACAGCTCCGCGCAAACTCCCCCCGATAAATTGCTGCTCAAGAACTACCGTCCGCAATCGATTTACAAAGTCCCGAACACGCTCATAGCAAAAGCCAGATTCCCCGTCATTGACATGCATTCGCATGCCTATGCCGAAGGTCCCGAAGAAATTGCGCAATGGGTGAAATTCATGGACGAGGTCGGCGTCGAGAAAACCATGATCCTGACCGCGGCCAGCGGCGCGAAATTCGATTCGATCTATGCGCTTTATTCGAAGTATCCGGATCGTTTTGCGGTCTGGTGCGGCTTCGATTACACCGGCTACGACAAACCCGGATTTGGGCCGGCGGCGGTGGCCGAGCTGGAACGCTGCGTGAAAGTCGGTGCGGCCGGCGTCGGGGAAATGGGCGACAAAGGAAAAGGCCTTTTCTATGAACATCCGACCAAAGCCTGGGGCATGCACCTCGATGATGCGCGCATGGATCCTTTGCTCGAAAAGTGCGCGGACTTGAAGATTCCCATCAGCATTCACGTTGCTGATCCGATTTGGATGTATCAACCGATGGACTCCACCAACGACGGTTTGATGAATGCGATGGAGTGGCGCCTCGACAATCAAAAGGACATCGTCGGCCATTCCGGCATGATCGATATTCTCGAACGCGCCGTCAAACGCCATCCCCGAACAACGTTCATTGCCGTGCATTTCGCCAATCTTTCCTACGACCTTGCTAAAATGGGCGAGCTGCTCGACAAATATCCCAACCTCTATGCCGACAATTCGGCGCGTTACGCTGAGACCGCGCCAATCCCGCGCTTTGTTGCCCGGTTCTATGAAAAGTATCAGGACCGGCTGGTCTACGGCACCGACATGGGCTTCGACCGGGAGATGTACCGGATCACGTTTCGCATCCTCGAAAGCGCCGATGAGCATTTCTATGAAACCAACCAGTTCGGTTATCATTGGGCGCTGAACGGCTTTGGTCTCAGTGATCAAATCTTGAAGAAAGTTTATCGGGACAATGCGCTGAAAATTCTAAATCTGCGATCCGGAAAATAACCGGACACCTTTAACCGGAGCACAAACATGCGAAAAGCGATGAAGTCGACAGATATTGTCTTGAGGGCTGCCATGCTCGTCCTCGCCATCTTCGTTTCTGCCTGCAGTACGCAGAAATCAGCAACCGTGGACGGCAAGAACATCCAGATCATTTTTGATGACAAGCTGCACAGCAAAGTCGTGGCGAAACTGGAGGGCCGCGCCGTCGAAGTTGGAGACTTTTCAGCCAGCGAATTCGTCGTCATTTCTGGAAATGAGGTAAAAGATTTTGCTTTCGAAGGCCAACGGCAGGAAAACCTCGATGACGCCATTGGCAAAGGCAAAAAATATCTCCTCACCGGCAGCAACGCGGCGCTGCGCAAAGAGATTGCCGTTTCGCTTTATGATGATTTCCCGAGCATGGCGGTGTGCCAGGTGTCCTACACCAACACTGGCGATGCCGAAGTAAGCATCGACGGCTGGACGAACAATCATTACACGATTTCTGCGACGGCAGCCGGTGAGCCGCGTTTTTGGTCTTATCAAAGCGGCTCTTATGAATCGCGGGCGGACTGGGTGTTGCCGCTCAAAGCGGGTTTCTCACAAGAAAATTTCATGGGCATGAACGCCTCCGACTACGGCGGCGGCACGCCGGTGGTCGATGTTTGGAATCGCAACGTCGGCATTGGCGTCGGTCATCTCGAAATGGCGCCGAAATTGATTTCACTACCGGTGAGCATGATGGACTCAACCTCTGCTTCATTGGGTGTCCAGTTCAAGATGAAGAAGACGCTCAAAGCCGGCGAATCGCTCATCACTCTGCCGACTTTCGTGAGCGTTCACCGCGGTGATTATTTTCAAACCCTGGCAGATTATCGCCGGCTGATGATCAAGAAGGGCATTGCGTTCCACGAGCCGCCGGCCTCGACGTATGAGCCGGAATGGTGCGCCTGGGGTTATGAGCGCAAGTTCACCATGGATCAAGTCGTGAACACGCTGCCGATGGCAA
>QEVD01000065.1 GCA_003576975.1 Candidatus Zhuqueibacterota bacterium | reverse complement strand
GATGCGTGCGGCGGCAAACAGCTTTTCATTTAAGCGGGCCGCCTTCTGAGCCGGCGCGGGGGCAGACTTGACTTTTCTGGTAGCAGTTTTGCGCGCAGACGTTTTGGGAGCCGTCGCCTTTTTCACAGCTTTTTTTGCAACGGTTTTCTTTACCGCTTTCTTCGCGGGTGATTTCACCGCTTTTTTCGTCGTTTTACGTGTCGGCATTTCAACCTCTCTGCATAAAAATATGCGCAAACACTTTAGCATCGTCCAGCATGTTTTTGACCAGACAGGATTCGTCCGGACTGTGCGCCGTATCCTCCATCGTGGACCACACCGCTGCCGGAATTCCGGCGCGGCGGAAACACGCGGCCACCGTGCCGCCGCCGATGCCCATGGGCTTGGGCCGCCTCCCGCGCAATTCGCGCACCGCACGCGCTATCGCTTTGACGACCGGCGCGTCCATCGAAGTCGGCGGCGCTGCTTGCTCGCCCTGTTGCGAGGTAATCACAATATTGACCCGGAATTTTCGTTCGGTTTCTTTCGCGATCGCACGCACTGCTTTTAGGATGTCCGTCGTCTTGTATTCCGGCAAAATCCGGCAATCGAAATACATCACATCCTCGCCCGGAATCGTATTGATGTTCGGCACGTTCGCCTCGCGCTTGGTCGGCTCAAAGGTGGAGAACGGCGGCTGGAACATGGCATTCCGTTTTTTGAATTTTTGATAAAGCGATTCGAGACGATAAGCCAGATAATTTGCGGCTTTATGCGCGTTACGGCCCTTCTCCGGCTCCGAGCCGTGGCATTGCTGTCCCACCGTTTGAAAACGCAGCCACAAAATACTCTTCTCCGCCACTTCGATCATCGTGCCGTTTTGATTGCCGGCGTCCGGAATGATCATGAGATCATTTTTGCTAAAAAGCTCCGCATGATGATCGACGAGAAAATGCGCGCCGTAACGGCTGCCGGTTTCCTCATCGGCCACAAACAGTAACGCCACATCAAATTCGGGCGTCACCTGCAAATCGCGCAATGCCTTCATTGCACACACGGCGGAAACCAGGCCTTGTTGATTGTCTTCCACACCGCGGCCGATGAGCGTGGCGCCGCCCTCCGCGCGCTGCTCGACGCGCATCGTCCACGGATCTCCGCTCCACTTTGAGAGATCGCCCGGCGGCACGACATCGACATGCGCCATGATGCAAATCGTGTGACGCGCGGAACGCCCGTTAAAGCGCGCGACGAGATTCGGACGATAGCCGCAGGATACGCGATTATCCGGGGCGTGATACCATCGCATGTCATCGGGACGCAGAGATTGCTGCACCCAATCGTACAAAAAATCGGCTTTGGCTTTTTCGCCGTCGCCCCCGCTTTCCGGCGAAAGCGCGGGAATGCGCGTCAATTGGCGCTGCAACTCGATTGCTTCTTCGCGAAGGTTATCGACCTGCTCAAAAAGTTTTGCCAGGGGGAACGTTTGTTTTGGGTTCATGCAATCCGGAAAGAGTCGGCCGTGCGCTGCTGCGATTTTGAGCAGCCCCTAGATATGAGCAGACGTCGTGTCAAGCTGGGTGGGCGCCGTGAAACAACCCGCTCGCGCCAGTATTGACGCCCTGCGTGGTTGAGTGATCAGCGCAGCATCAACTTGTTTCCTCAAGATTATTTGATGCCGCGCGTTGTGAACAAAGTGGCGATGAAAATATCGCTGTCGCTCAACAAAGTCAAGCGAAAAATCCTGACGCCATATTTGCACACGGAGTTTTTTATTGGTATTTCATCAAAATGTTGTTATATTTGCGCGCAAAATTCGGCAGGCTATGGGTTTATGGCAAAATATTACGCTCGGTCGATATTATCCTTCGGGCTCGATTATACACCGGCTTGATCCCCGCACCAAGCTTATCATAAGCCTCGGTATGATGTTAACGATCATGCTGGCGGATTCCTGGCCGGCGCTGCTGCTGTGGACGTTTGTACTCATCGTTGCGATTCTCGTCACGCACATTCCGCTTCACATCTTTGTAAGGAATCTTCGTGCTTTCCTCTGGCTGTTCGGCATTACCATATTCCTTCATGCTCTGACCAGTTCTGCCGCCCCCGATGTTGAAATGTGGGGCATTTCCATTTCAGGGGCAGGCGCATTGATCGGAGTGAAGTATGCCCTGCGCTTGGGATTGTTGGTGCTGGTTGCTGCGTTACTCACGAGTACCACGATTCCGGCAGATTTGACCGACGGCCTCGAGCGCATGCTGCATCCGCTGGAGCGGATCAAATTTCCGGCGCACGAGTTGGCGTTGATGACGATGATGGCATTACGGTTCGTGCCGACGATTATCGAGGAAGCGCAACGCATCCAACGGGCGCAAATTTCGCGCGGCGCGCGTTTTGACGGGCATTTGTTGCAGCGCGTTCACGCCTTGATTCCCATGCTCGTGCCCTTGTTCATCTCAACCTTCAAACGCGCAGACGAGTTGGCGGCGGCCATGGAAGCCCGCTGCTATCATGGCGGCGAAGGCCGCGTAAGTTTCCGTGAGTTGAAGCTGGCGCGGGCAGATTGGATCGCCCTGGGAGTAATGCTGGCCGCAAGTCTTCTCACATGGCCATTAACAATGCACGGTTAAGTTGAGCGGATTCGTTCATGCCGAATGTCAAATTGGTTTTGGAATATGATGGCAGTAATTTTTGCGGCTGGCAATATCAGCCAAAGATGCGCACGGTGCAGGGCGAAGTCGAGCGCGCCCTTAAAATTTTATTGAAAGAAAAGGTCGGGCTTTATGTGGCCGGGCGCACGGACGCGGGTGTACATGCCTATGGCCAGATCTCGAATTTTCATACCACGGTTGCAGTCGACACGCAGATTATGCCGCGCAAACTCAACGGCATTCTGCCGCATGATGTCGTGGTCAAGGAGGCGGAGATTGTGCCGGAAGCATTTCATGCGCGTTACGACGCGGTGAGCCGGCAATATGTTTATGTACTAAGCCGCCATCCGGTGGCGGTCGGCCGGGGATACGCCTATTTTTGCAAGTTTTCACTCGACCTTGAAGAGATGAAATCCGCGGCGCTGCACTTTTTGGGCGAACACAATTATCGCGCCTTTTGCTGCAGCAGCACCGAGGATCCGCATTATCTCAGCCGCGTGGAGATGATTCAGTGGGAGGATAACGGCGAAAAAATTCTCCTGCGCGTGCGCGCGAATCGCTTCCTGCGCAACATGGTGCGCATCATGGTCGGCACGCTGATCAACGTCGGCCGCGGCGCGTTGCCGGCCAGTGAAATTCCGGTCATCCTGGCCAGTCAGAAACGCGTCGAAGCCGGTTATACCGCGCCGCCGCACGGCTTGTTTTTGGAAAAAGTCCTTTATCCGGAATCCGCCACTAGTTTCGCGCGCGATGCGTTGCGCGACGCAACGCCGGAAGAAGAGGCTGGCGCGCTGGAAGCCGAGCTTGCCGTTGACGTAAACTAATCTCAGGGCAGCGCAAGCATGCGGCCGTCAACTTGAAAAAAAATTTAGATGAAATAGAGACAGTCAAGTCATTCCTCAAACTTTGGAGATCGAAGATGAAACTTTTTCTCGATACCGCCAACCTTGCCGAAATTAAAAAAGTCGCAGCCATGGGCCTGCTCGACGGTGTAACCACGAATCCGACATTAATCTCGAAAGAAAAGGGCGAGTTTAAACAAATCATTCTCGGTATTTGCGAGGTGGTGCCCGGCCCGGTGAACGCAGAAGTTGTTTCCACCGAAGCGGAAGGCATGATCAAAGAAGGCCGTGAGCTTGCCAAAATTCACAAGAATGTCGTGGTCAAAATTCCGATGACGCGCGAGGGCTTGGTGGCGGTGCGCAAATTGTCCTCCGAAAAAATCCCCACCAACGTCACGCTGATTTTCAGCCCGAATCAGGCGTTGTTGGCGGCCAAGGCCGGGGCTTCATACGTCAGCCCGTTCCTCGGCCGGCTCGACGACATTTCTCACGTCGGCATGGATCTCGTGCGCACCATCGTGGAGATCTACGACAACTATGAATTCGAAACCGAAGTGTTGGCGGCCAGTTTGCGCAATCCGGTTCATGTGGTCGATGCCGCGCTCGCGGGCGCAGATATATCGACTCTGCCGGCCAAAGTCTTCGATCAAATGTTCGATCATCCTCTCACGGACATTGGATTGAAACGGTTTCTTGAAGATTGGGAAAAAGTCAAACAAAGCATGAAGTAAATTCCGTCTGGCTTTGGGGCGCGGCTGGGTTGCCAGATCTGTGTTTCTCCCGCCGCGCGCCCAAGCAGATGATTTTCATTTTAAAGGCCGAGATTTGATCGCGCGTTATACACTGCCCGAAATGGGCAACATTTGGAGTGAAGCCAACAAGCTTGCCATCTGGCTGCAGGTCGAAATTTGCGTTTGCGAAGCCCAGGCCGAGTTGGGCCTGATCCCGCCTCCGGCACTGGCAACGATCAAGGCCAAAGCACGGTTTGACGCCGCGCGTGTGCTGGAAATCGAGCATACGGTCAAGCACGATGTCATCGCATTTCTCACCAATGTTGCGGAATATGTTGGGCCGGACAGCCGTTATCTGCATCTCGGCATGACGTCGTCGGATCTGCTCGACACCTCGCTGGCGGTGCAGATGAAGCAAGCCGGCCGGCTCTTGCTCGATAAACTGGCTAACCTGCGGGAGGCCATTCGCGGACAGGCGCTGGCACACAAACACACGGCCTGCATCGGCCGTTCACACGGCGTGCATGCCGAGCCGACTACATTCGGTTTGAAGCTCGCGGTTTGGTATGACGAAGTCGGTCGCCATTTGGCGCGCCTGCAGCAAGCCGTGCGTGAAGTCGCAGTCGGCAAAATATCCGGCGCGGTCGGGACGTATGCGCACATTGATCCGCGCGTTGAAACGTATGTTTGCGAAAAACTCGGGCTGCAACCGGCGGCCATTTCAACGCAGATCGTCCAGCGCGACCACCACGCGGCATTTTTGAACACCCTGGCGCTGATCGGCGCTTCGCTCGAAAAATTTGCCACGGAAATACGCAGCCTGCAGCGCACCGAGATTTTGGAAGCCGAAGAGCCATTCACCGCCGGGCAAAAAGGCTCATCGGCCATGCCGCACAAACGCAATCCCATCACCTGTGAGCGCGTTTCAGGGTTGGCGCGGCTGCTGCGCGCACATGCAACAGCCGGGCTGGAAGACATTGCCTTGTGGCACGAGCGCGACATATCCCACAGTTCCGTCGAGCGCGTTATTCTTCCCGACAGCACGATTTTGCTCGATTACATGCTCGCGCAGCTCACGAAGGTCATTGCCGGCCTGCACGTCTATCCCGAAAATATGCAGCGCAACCTGGAACGCACACGCGGCTTGATTTTTTCGCAACAAGTGTTGCTTGCGCTCACGCGCAAAGGCATGACCCGTGAAGAGGCCTATCGCCTGGTGCAGGAGCATGCCATGGCGATTTGGAATCAGCCCTATCCGGAAACAATGCTGCCGGCGCGAGGCCAGGAGTTTCAGGCACGCCTGCTTGCCGATCAAGTGATTCGCCGGTTCCTCAATGAAAACGATCTTCAGCAATGCTTCGACATGAAGAAAAACTTTCAGCACGTTGACATGATTTTTGCCCGTCTCGGATTACAATAAGCGAGATTTTGAATCTATGAGGAGTGAGGATGAGCAGCTACAAGAAAAAGAAAAAACTCTTTGACGGCAAAACCAAAGCGCTGTATGAAACCGACAATCCCGAACAACTCATCCTGGCATTTAAAGACGAGTTCGGCGGGGAAAGCGGCGAGGTGATCGAGAAAAAAGGTGAGATCAACAATCAGGTTTCGGCATTGTTGTTTCGTTATCTCGACGGCTATCACATTCCCACGCATTTCATTCATGAAGTTGGCAAAGACGCCATGCTCGTGCGCCAGCTCAATATGATTGCGTTGACGGTAACAGCGCACTATATGGCGTTCGGCGCTCACGCCCGACGGTTGGGCGTCAAAGACGGAGCGGCGTTGCAGCCCTCGATTATTGAATTTTATTTGAAAGATGAGAGCCCCAAAAAGACCGCGCTCGATCGCAAAGATGTGCAGTCACTCGGCCTGCTCTCTGCGGAGGAGTTGCATCACATCGTGCGCATCGTGACAAAGGCGGGCGTTCTGCTGCAAAGTTTTTTCTCGCGCCGCGGCCTGATGCTGACCTCCTGCAAGTTCGAATTTGGGCGGTACAAAAATCGCTTGTGGATCGGCGACGAACTGTCGCTGGCAACCTGCACGCTGCGCGACGCAGCCACAGGCGAAAGCTTTGACTGGGCAGATTATCGCAATAACCTCGCAGGCTTGCGCAAAGCGTATCAAGCACTCGGCCTGCGAATGCTTACGAGACTTTAAAAAAAGCGACTTAACTTATGCATCGCGAAGGTTATACAATTGTCTTGGCGCTGGCAATTACTGCCTTGCTTCTGACGCTCATTTATCGTACACTCGGCGGCGGTTTCATCCTGCGCAGCTTAAGTGTGCTCTGTTGGGCAGCGACGGCCATGTCTGTGTTCTTCTTTCGTGATCCGGAGCGCACCACACCGGGCGACCTGGGTCTTGTCGTGTCGCCGGCGGATGGCACAGTCATCGGCATCGATGAAGTCGATGAACCGCAATTTCTCGGCGGCCGTGCGCGCCGCGTCAGCATTTTCCTATCCGTCTTCAACGTGCATGTCAATCGCGTGCCGGTGGAGGGCACGGTAAAATTTCTGCAGTACCATCGCGGGCAATTTCATGTCGCCTCATTGCCCAAAGCCTCCAGCGATAACGAGCAATCCGTCATCGGAATCGAATCGCCGTGGGGTAAGGTGTTGTTCAAACAAATCGCCGGACTTATCGCGCGCCGCATCGTGTACGATCTGCGCGAAGGATTACAGGTGCAGCGCGGCGAGCGTTTCGGTATTATCAAATTCGGCTCACGGATGGAAGTGTATCTCCCTCTCAACACGGAAGTCAAGGTCCGGCTTAAAGAAAAAGTGCGGGCCGGGGAGAGCATCATAGGAGAATTCAAAAATGCTACGTAAACAAGCGCTGGCGCCCAATCTCATGACAGTTGTCAACCTTCTGCTGGGATTCCTGGCGATCGTTTCTGCCGCTAACGGTGATTTTGTGAAGAGCGGCTGGCTCATCATCGTCGCTGCCGTTTGCGATGTGCTCGACGGCAAAATCGCCCGCGCTCTGCATATTACCTCCGATTTCGGCGTCGAATTCGACTCGCTGGCGGACGTGGTGTCATTCGGCGTCGCACCGGCATTTCTGATCTACAGCGCCCAACTTCACGATCTGAGACTCTTCGGCGTGCTGGTCTGCTTCCTGCCGCTGGCCGCCGGCGCGGTTCGCCTGGCGCGCTTCAATACCACGACCACTCTGCTCGATAAACATCATTTCATCGGCATGCCCATCCCGGCGGGCGCCGGTTTGATCAGCTCGTATGTAATTTTTAGTCATCAGTTATGGGAATCCGTACAGTTTCCCGGCTTGACTATCGTATTACTGCTCATCGGCTCAACCTTGATGGTGTCAACTATTGAATTTGATGCATTGCCGAGAATTTCTTTCCGCCGCGGCCGGCAAAACACCGTCAAGCTCGTGCTGTTGGCCCTGGCCCTAACCATCCTTGCCGTTTCACCGAGCAAAACCCTGTTTCCGCTGGCGCTCGGCTATATCTTGATGCAAGTGGGGCGCGCCGTACTCAATAGTTTGCGGCAGGATGAAGACGAGGACGCGCTGCCGGACATCTCGATCAGCAAGCGGTAAGAATAAAACCAAATTTAGAGAGGCGCATCTCTCGTGAAGGCGCAAATCCACATCACGCTTAAAAACGGCATTCTTGATCCGCAGGGCAAGACGATTCACCATGCCCTGGAAACGCTGGAATTCTCCGGCATTACGGAAGTCCGTACCGGAAAATTGATTGAAATAACCTTTGCGGGAGTCACCCGCGCACGCGCGCAGGAGCTGGCCGAGGCCGCATGCCAAAAACTGCTGGCAAATCCCGTGATTGAAAACTATCAGTACACGTTGTCGGAGTGATGGCCATGCGCTTTGGCGTCGTTGTTTTTCCCGGCTCCAATTGTGATCATGATTGTTATCATTTGCTGAAACATGTGTTGCAGCAGGAGACGCGTTTCATCTGGCACAAAGAACACGACCTTTCCAATCTCGACGCGGTTGTGTTGCCGGGCGGCTTTTCGTACGGCGATTATCTGCGCACCGGCGCGATTGCGCGTTTCTCGCCGGTTATGGCAGAAGTGATGCGATATGCCAACGCCGGCGGCGCGGTCATCGGCATTTGCAACGGCTTTCAAATTCTTTGTGAAGCCGGCCTGTTGCCCGGCGTGCTGTTGCGCAATGCGCATTTGCGCTTTGTTTCAAAGCAAGTTTATGTTCGCACGGAAAACCCGGACACACGCTTCACACACACCGCGGCCAAGGCCGTCCTGAAAATGCCGGTGGCGCACGGCGACGGCAATTATTTCGCGGATGCGGATACGTTGCAACAGTTAAACGAGCGCCGGCAAATTCTCTTTCG
Source organism: Candidatus Zhuqueibacterota bacterium (assembly GCA_003576975.1). Taxonomy (GTDB): domain Bacteria; phylum Zhuqueibacterota; class Zhuqueibacteria; order Zhuqueibacterales; family Zhuqueibacteraceae; genus Coneutiohabitans. The sequence continues at coordinate 12,669 of QEVD01000065.1, read as the reverse complement.
CTATTGCACGGCAGAGGGCAACATCACGCCGGAAGCGAATCCCAACGGTGCGCTGGAGAACATTGCGGGTATCATGAACGCGGCCGGCAATGTTATGGGCTTGATGCCGCATCCGGAACGCGCCGCGGAGGCGCTGCTGGGCTCGAGGGACGGGGCGGAAATTTTTAAAGCGATAATTGGTCAATCCTGAGAAGGAATACCTGTGCCTACACGACGAAAAATCGGTTTCATCATTTTCATGGTTTTGCTCGGCGGGGCCATTGGATCGTTGCTGGGAAAGTTGATCGGCTTGTTGATGCCGGACGGCGTCGCCAAAGATTTTTTTATTGAAAAGGGTACCTGGGCGTTAGGCCCGGTCACGCTGGATGCGGCGGTTTTGAAATTGACGTTGGGCCTGAGTTTTGATCTCAATGTCATCGGCTTGATCGGCATCGGCGTGGCGATTTATTTGCTGCGTTGGGTGCTGAATTAAATCTGCTTGCGGAGAAAGCGCTATGTTTGGTCAAATCGGCATGAGTGAGCTGCTCGTTATTCTGGTCGTCGTGCTGCTCGTGTTCGGCCCGAAAAAAATCCCGGAGTTGGCGCGGGGCATCAGCCGGGGCCTCAGCGAATTCAAGCGCGCCGCCGATGAAGTCAAACAGGAATTGAATATCGATCTCGAACGCGAGACCCGCCAGCCGCGCGCGCCCGAGCGCAAATCCCTCAAAAGTGACTCATGAGTGATAAAATGATTGCATTGAAATTTTAGGAGGTTTACCATGCCTGGCCCACAAGAGTTAATCGTCATCCTCATCATCGTGCTCGTGCTGTTTGGCGCGAAAAAACTGCCGGAACTCGCCCGCGGCCTCGGCCAGGGCATCCGTGAATTCAAAAAAGCGGCCAGCAGCTCCGACGAGCAGGAAAAAATCGAGCCGCCGAAACAGCAAGTCAATAATAATTGAAGCGCAATGATTTCCCACGGCCCGGCCGTGGGATTTTCCACCGCTTGCGTTTTGATTTTATCATTTAGCCGCTCACGCCAGTGGTTGGTTCATGCGGGAACGATTGCCTGTTTTCGCCGCTGTGACCGGCAATCGCGGCCTTCTTCTTTTCGTTTGCGCCGTGCAAACGATCCCTATCAAACACTCACCCGTTCGGCATATGAGCCACTTCGCCAATATCCGCTCCACTCAGGAAAAATTACGTCGCGGTGAGCAAACCTGCGCCGCTTTAGTCGAAGCCCATCTGGAACGCATCGCAGCGGCTGCGCCGTTGAATGCCTTCATTACGGTTTTAGATCAGCGCGCGCGCGCGCAGGCCCTTGCCCTCGATGCGAAGATTCAACGCGGCGAGGCCGGCAAGCTGGCCGGTTGCATCATGGCCGTGAAAGATCTCATGGCATTGAAGGGTGAGCGGTTGACTTGCGGCTCGCGTATACTCGAAAACTTCATCTCGCCTTATGACGCCACGGTTATCTCACGCCTGGAAAACGCGGACGCGATCATCATAGGCAAGACTAACATGGACGAGTTCGCCATGGGCAGCTCGAATGAAAATTCCGCATTCGGTCCGGTGAAAAATCCTGTGAATCCCGCGTATGTTCCCGGCGGCTCGTCTGGCGGCTCGGCAGCGGCGGTGGCGGCCCAGCTTGTCATGGCTGCGCTCGGCTCCGACACCGGCGGCTCGATTCGCCAACCGGCTGCATTCACCGGCGTGGTCGGTTTGAAACCAACGTATGGCCGCATCTCGCGCTGGGGACTTGTGGCCTTCGCCTCTTCGCTCGACCAAATCGGCCCTCTTGCCAATTCGGTTGAAGATGTCGCGCGCATTCTCGAAGTGATTGCCGGCGTTGATGAACGCGATTCAACTTCTGCGCCGGTTCCGGCGCCGGAATATTCCAAACTGCTCGCCAATGGCGTCAGCGGCAAAACCATCGGCTTACCCAAAGAGTATTTGAGCGACGGTGTTCAGCCGGATATTTTGCTTGCAATCGAACGGGCAAAGAAAATGTTGGAGCAAGGCGGCGCAAAAATCAAAGATGTGTCTCTGCCGCATACCAAGTATGCCATAGCTGCCTATTATATCATTTGCATGGCCGAGGCATCCTCCAATCTCGCGCGTTATGACGGCGCACATTACGGCCGGCGCGCGCAAAACGTTGCTTCGCTCGAGGAAATGTATGAAAAAAGCCGCAGCGAAGGGTTTGGTCCGGAAGTCAAGCGGCGCATCATGCTCGGTACGTATGTGTTGTCCTCGGGTTATTACGACGCCTACTATCGCCGCGCCATGAAAGTGCGTACGCTGATTCGCCGTGATTTCGAAAACGCCTTCGAGGAATGTGATGCCTTGTTGATGCCCACCGCGCCCACCACAGCGTTTCAGCTCGGCGAGAAGTTTAGCGATCCTCTCACCATGTACCTTTCCGATATTTTCACAGTGTCCATGAACCTCGCCGGCGTTCCGTGTCTCTCCCTGCCCGCAGGCCGGGATGCCAACAATTTGCCCATCGGTTTGCAACTTGCGGCCAAAGCATTCGACGAAACGAATCTGCTGCAGGTCGCGCATTATCTGGAACAAAACGATTTAAACCAGCAACAATGATGCATGACATTCTACCCTCTCTGCTCAAATGGCAAGCGCAAGGCCTCTCCGCCGCGATTGCAACCGTCGTTAAGACCTGGGGTTCTTCTCCGCGACCGGCGGGCAGCCGTATGGCAATTGCGGTCAATGGCGAATTTGCCGGTTCGGTAAGCGGCGGTTGTGTGGAAACAGCGGTTATTGAAGAAGCCATGAATGTCATGAAAACCGGCGCACCCAAGCTGCTGCAATTCGGCGTTGCCGATGAAACGGCATGGAGCGTCGGCCTCACCTGCGGCGGTAAAATCGAAGTGTTGCTCGAGCCGTTTTATGATAAGAAATTCTTTGAACCCCTCAGAGTCAACCTCGCGGGCAAAGAGCCTGTGGTTATGGCAACCGTGATTCGCGGCGCTTCGACTTTGCCTGGCCGGCATTTGCTGGTCTCGCGTGCGGGCACTATCGCGGGTGATCTCGAAAACACCGAGTTGATTTCATCGATCCAACAAGCCGCACCGGCATTTTTAGAGCGTGAGCACACCACAGTCTTGACGTTTGGTGAAACCGAAATTTTTGTCGAATCCTGTTTCCCGCCGCCAAAGCTAATCATCGTTGGCGCCGTGCATATTGCCGTGCCTCTGGCGCATATCGCAAAAACGCTAGATTTCAATGTCATTCTCGTTGATCCGCGCGGCGCATTTGCCAGTGCCGCACGTTTCCCGCATGTCGATCAGCTCGTGCGCCAATGGCCGGAGGAGGCGATGGCCGAAATCGGAATCGATGCCAGCGCCTGCATCGTTATTCTCAGCCATGATCCCAAGCTCGATGATCCTGCGGTTAAAACGGCGTTGCAACATCATCCGGTGTATATCGGCGTTTTGGGCAGCCGCAAAACACATGAAAAAAGATTCCGGCGCCTGCTTGCCGAAGGCGTAACTGAGGAACAGCTTCGGCGTGTGCATGCGCCCATCGGTTTGAACATCGGCGCGGCAACCCCGGCCGAAATCGCGGTCAGCATCATGGCGGAGATTGTGGCGCAGCGGCGACGGATGCGGCTGGTAGGCTCTGATTCGTAAGAGGGACAGGATGTGGACGCTTTCAAAGGCATGAAGCAGTGGGTCATAGCCCGCCAGATGAAATTTACCGAGAATGCTGTTGGACTGCTAAAAACCGAACATCTTTTGCCCGAAATGGTATTTGAAGCCGCTTGGAATGCGTCGAGTATCTACAAGACTATGCGCTCAAAGAATTACTATCAAGTATTTTCTATAAATAAACTTTTAGCCAGGGATTTGCACAGCTCAACACGGATTCAAAAATTTTTTTGCAAGAGACTATTTTAAAACATAAGATCAGTGAGAAGCCGTGTTGATCCGTGGCCAAAGAAAAATGTATTGAAGCCGTGGCCGTATCCGGCAATTATGCAAAACTTTGAAAAGCGTCAACTGCATGGCGCGCCTTAGCCGTTTGCGCTTGCGATTTCTCCCAAAACACTCAAATCCCCGTCTTCCAACCACTACTCCCGCATGCGAGCTTATCTCCGCGCCTGGCTTATAAACCTGACACCGGCCCTCAGCGCGTTTGCCGTTGCCACTATACTCGCAATTTTATTGTTACTGTTAAGCGGCTATGACGCAATGCTGGCGCTTCATGCCCTGTTCGAAGGCGCGTTCGGCTCAACCTACGCATTCTCAGAAACTATGGTCAAATCGCTTCCGCTGCTGCTCACCGGCGTTGCTGTCGCGCTGGCGTTTCGCGCCGGCGTGTGGAACATCGGCGCGGAGGGGCAATTGCTGGTGGGCGCCTTGAGCGCCGTCGCGCTGGCGCCCCACTTGACAGGCTTGCCGGGCGTACTCGGAATTGCTTTCATGCTGATCTGCGGCGCGCTGGCCGGCGCAGGTTGGGCGGGAATCGCCGGCGCAATGAAAGTCCGCCGCAACGTGCCGGAAGTGGTTTCGACGATTTTGCTCAATTTCATCGCGCTGGAATTGGTTCGTTATGCCGTGCACGCCCCGTTGATGGAGGCGGCCGGGCAATTTCCCCAAAGCGAAGCGCTGGCGCCGGCGCTGCGGCTGGCGCGGCTTTTCCCGCCGACGCGTTTGCACGCGGGGCTGTGGCTCGCGCCCGTGTTTGCCGTATTGGCTTATGTTCTAATTCATCGCACGGTTTTCGGTTTTGAAATGCAGGCCACCGCTTCGAACGCAACGGCAGCGCGTTTCGTTGCCATTGACACCGGCCGCGTGCAATTGCGCAGCTTGATGCTCTCTGGCGCGTTGGCGGGACTCGCGGGCGTGTTTGAGCTGGCAGGCGTAACGTATCGCGTCTACGAGAACTTTTCGCCCGGCTACGGTTATACGGCAATCGCCGTAGCGCTGATGGCGCGCCTCAATCCGTTGGCCGTCATGGCGACCGCATTGCTTTTTGGCGCACTCGACAACGGCGCAACGGCGATGCAGCGTCAGGCTAATGTTTCGGCAGTGATTAGTTATGCCATGCAGGGCATCGTCGTGCTCACGCTCGCCGCGTTAGGCGGATTGGCGTTGAGGAAAGGCAGTCAAAAGACAAGCAGCAAAATTTCGATAGACTTTAATAATGTGGCAGAATAATGGTTCGGCAAGATAATTCAAAAGCAAGGTTCATTCGGTCGAAGAATTATTCAGCTCCGCTTTCTCATGCGGTGAACTGGTCGAATTGAAAATCAAACGCAGAAAAATCTATGAAAATCCGTGTTCATCCGTGGCAAATAAAAGCTTGAAATTTCTCCAGCCATGTTTCTCAACTTGATTGAAAGCCTGCTGCGCTCGGGTTTAAAGCTGGCCGCGCCGCTGTGGCTCACCGCCACCGGTGAAACCTATGCCGAACGCGCCGGGCTTATCAACATCGGCCTTGAAGGTATGATGCTCGCAGGCGCATTCGCGGGCATGGCCGTGAGTTATTTCACGGGAAACCCGTGGCTAGGATTGCTGGCCGGAATGCTCGCCGGCATAGCGCTGGCAGCACTGTTCGGCATACTGACGATTTATTTTTACGCCGATCAAATCATCACCGGCGCAGCGCTCAATCTTGTTGCGCTCGGCCTTACCGGATTTCTCTTCCGCAGCATTTTCGGCGTTACCGGCGCAGCGTTGACGGTGGCTTCGTTTCCGCTGGTCGACATTCCCGTGCTTAAAGAGATTCCGTTTTTGGGCGCGTTCCTTTCGGGGCAACCGATTTTGCTTTATCTCGCTTTGGGTGTGATTCCGCTGGCCTCATTCGTGCTCAATCGCACGGCGCTCGGCCTTGCCATTCGCGCGTGCGGCGAATATCCCGCAGCAGCCGACACTGCCGGGCTCAACGTTTTTCGTTTGCGTTTGGGTTGCATATTGTTTTGCGGCATGCTCACCGGCGCAGCCGGCGCCTACCTTACGCTGGCGCATGCCAACACGTTTGTCGAGGGCATTACGGCCGGACGCGGTTTCATCGCGCTGGCAATCGTCATCTTCGGACGTTGGCAGCCGTGGGGGGTGTTGTTCGCGGCGCTGTTTTTTGGGTGCGCCAATGCGCTGCAATTTCAGTTTCAAGCGCTCGGCTACGATGTGCCCTATCAATTCTTTCTGATGCTGCCTTACCTCCTGACCTTGCTGGTCTTGCTGATTTCTACCAGCAGCGGCCATGGCCCGGCGGCGTTGGGGAAAGCGTACAAACGAAATTGAACACAAGGATGCCGGCTTCGACAAGCTCAGCCAGCGATAGTTCGAATCGCGATGAGTCGATCAACGGCAGCTCAGCCAGCGACAGTCCGAATCGCGATGAGTCGATCAACGGCAGCTCAGCCAGCGACAGTCCGAATTGCGATGAGTCGATCAACGGCAAGCTCGGCCAGCGACAGTCCGAATTGCGATGAGTCGATCAACGGCAGCTCAGCCAGCGATAGTTCGAATCGCGATGAGTCGATCAACGGCAGCTCAGCCAGCGACAGTCCGAATTGCGATGAGTCGATCAACGACAAGCTCGGCCAGCGATAGTTCGAATCGCGATGAGTCGATCAACGGCAAGTTCAGCCGCTGTTGCTAGCAACTGTTTCTGAAAGAATTTGATTCTTCCAATCACAAGAAGTCCTGCACTTGACTTTCGAAACGATTTTGACTATTCTTGCGCGTCATTTGGGCATAATGTTTAATCCGACAGGGGCGAACAATGCGCAAACTCACAAAAATTTTGCCGGCCTGCCTGATGGTCGTGGCTATGAGCACGATAAGCTTCGCACAGTCCGATCATCCCGCCTGGCTGGTCGGCGTCTGGAAGCACACCGGCCGCAATGAAATTCAAACGCTGGAATTTGCCGCGGACGGCAGTTTCAAATCGCGCCATCTCATCAGCAGCTTCGCCATGTCGGATTCCGGGCAGTGGGGTTTCACCCGGCATCGTCTCTATCTCATTTTTGATGAGGATTCGCTCTCCTACAAACTCGTGCCTTCCGCCGACTCCTTGCGCTTCACACTTTCCGAAGGCGATATCGAATTATCCAAGTTCTTCCGCAAGCAAACCGCAGCGAGCCAGGCGGCGCAAACCGGGCCCAGCCAGCCCAGCCTATCAGGCCGCTGGATTCATGAGGCGCCTTTTCTGCGCGCCACGCTGACCTTTTATCCCGACAGCAATTATGTTTTCGAAGTGAGAGCCGGGCGCACGATCACCAAGAAGGAGGGCGAGTATGACGCGGCCGGCGCGCAGCTTACCCTGCGTGTGCGCAATCAAAAGCCGCTGGATTATACTTTTGTTATGACCGGCAATCGCTTGATTCTGACAGGCGGCGAGTTCGAGGCGGCAACGACGTTTATCAAACAACTCGGTTCGGAGAAGCGAGTGGCCACAGAGCGCCGCGCGGCCCTGGCGCTCATCGAACAGGAAAACGCGCGCTGGCGCAAACGGTTTCCGGTTTCAACGCTGTTCAAACCGCTTCCGGCAATCTCCAGCAGCGACAGCCTGAGAGATCCCCATCCCGCCAACATCTTTCTCACGCCGGTGGTGTTCATTGATCCGCAAGTTTATGTGTGGAGCTCGATCCAGCGAGTTCGCATCAAGAATCGTTATGGCACGGCCGAGCTGCGTGATCGCATGCGCTGGCTTTTCTTTGCCAACGGCCGCATTCATCTGCAATCGATTACGTACGATCGCCAAACCGGCGCGCCGCGCACACGCCAGGCGTGGGGGCGCTACCATTTCGAAGCCGAGGACAGGTTGTGGTTTGAAAGTGATGACGGCGAGCGTTACCGCTTGCGTCTCGAAGACGGCCGCCGCACGCTAGTGTTCAACGATCGCTATCACGATCACGTCGAGTGGCTGAAAGCGAAAAACGTCAGCCAAAAAGAGAATTAAGGATGCGAATGCACGCCAATAAACGCGAATTTTAAAATTAGCGGATATTCGCGTTTATTGGCGGTTCCCCAAATGAGTAAGTTATTTAAATGGCGTTCCTAAGGTCTTGGGAAAAGATATTCAGGACAAGTATCACAAAGGCGGGAACTACGGATTTGCACAGAACCTTTTGCAGCGGCTGTCAATGAAAATCCGCTCACGCCGTGGTTATTATTTTCTGCGCCGGGTTAGTTCCTTCGCAACTTCCCCCAAAGAAATGTTCCTGGCGGCCAGCAACACCAGCAGATGATATAGCAAATCCGCAGTTTCAGAAGCCAGGCGTTCATCCGTTTCATTCACGCTTGCCAGCGCCACTTCCAGCGCTTCTTCCCCCACTTTCTGTGCGATTTTTTTTACGCCTTTATTAAATAACGTCGTGGTGTAGGAACCTTCCGGCATCTCACGCTGGCGCTGCTGAATCACTTCTTGCAGTTCCGCAAGAATCTGCGGCAGAGACGAGGTTGCTTCGTTTTCTTCATTCAGCGCGCGATAGAAACATGTGCGCTCGCCAGTGTGGCAGGCCGGGCCGGTAGGAATCACCTGCACCAAAAGCGCATCCGCATCGCAATCGAATTTGATTGACACAATGCGCTGCACGTTGCCTGAGGTTTCGCCTTTGTGCCACAGTTGCTGGCGGCTGCGGCTGAAAAACCAAGTTTCGCCGGTGTCAAGACACTTCTGCAAGCTTTCACGATTCATGTAGGCAAGCGTCAACACCTCGCCGGTTTCCGCGTGCTGAACGATGGCGGGAAGGAGGCCGCGCGGGTCAAACTGCAATTCGTTGAGATTGACGGGCATATTTTGTCTACTCGCACTCGCATTGACTTTCGATGAAGTTTTTATCAAGCACACAGCTCCTTGATTTGCATAAGAACATCATCCTGTCATTCCGAAGGAATCCTGTGAATTACTCGGCGCTGTGCTTCATTCTTCACAAGATTCTTGCAGAATAACACAAGGGCTGGCTACCGTTTCTTCGGTTGCCTCGCTTCAGGATATTCACGCAACACGTTGCGAACATAGATCCCATTTCGCTCCAGATACGTCTTTGTCTCCCGAATACTCAATTCGCGGTAATGATATAGCGAAGCCGCGAGTACGGCATCTGCTCCGCCGATCGTGAAAGCCTCGCGAAAATGCTCCATAGAACCCGCGCCGCCGGAGGCGATTACGGGGATTTTGACGCTGTCTGCCACGGCGCGCAGCAATTCAAGATCATAACCCTGGCGCGTGCCGTCGCGATCCATGCTGGTCAGCAAAATCTCTCCAGCGCCGAGTTGCTCGCCTTGTTTGGCCCAAGCAATCGCATCGAGGCCGGTGGCGATGCGGCCGCCGTTGATGTAAACCTCCCAACTGCTGTCTTTGCGCTTGGCATCAATCGCCAAAACTATGCACTGGCTGCCGAATGTGGCTGCGCCCTCCCGAATCAATTCGCGCTGTTCACCGAGACTTTGTCCGCGCCGGCGCGCAAAATATCGCGCACATCTTCTGCGGTGCGGATGCCGCCGCCCACGGTGAAGGGAATGAACACGCGGCTTGCAACTTCGCGGATCATGTCAATAACGATCTGGCGCTTGTCGTGCGAAGCAGTAATGTCGAGAAACACCAATTCATCAGCGCCCTGGGCGTCGTAGAATTGCGCCTGTTCCACCGGATCGCCGGCATCGATGAGATTGGTGAAATTAATGCCCTTGACGACGCGACCGTCTTTCACATCAAGACAAGGGATGAGGCGCTTGGCAAGCATGATTCTTCCACGAGGTTAGCAGATTTCCGAGTTAACGCCCGGGCGGTGATTTTCTAGAAACATTCACACCGCAGCAACGGTGCTTAGCGCCTCGGCAAGCGTGAATTTGCCTTCGTACAGCGCTTTGCCGATAATCACGCCGATTACGCCATCATCTTCCAAATCGCGCAGAGCGGCCAAATCATCGAGACGCGCAACGCCGCCGGAGGCAATGACGTTCAGTTTGCTGCGCCGCGCCAATTCGGCTGTGGCAGTGAGATTCGGGCCGAGCAGCGCGCCATCGCGCGCAATATCGGTGTAAATCGTCCAGCGCACACCCAGGCCGTGCATGCGCTGTGCAAAAGGAATCGCTTCGATCTCCGAAGTGGCGGTCCAGCCTTGCGTGGCAACTCGGCCATCTCGCGCATCTATGCCAATGGCAATGGCTTCTGCACCGAAGCGCGCCAGCGCCTGTTCCACCAGCTCCGGATTGGTCACCGCTGCCGTGCCGATGACAACGCGCCTGGCGCCGGAGTCGAGCATGGCCGCAATGTCTTGCAAGCTGCGCATGCCGCCGCCGGTTTGCACGGGAATGTCGACCGCTGCAATGATTTTTCGAATCATCCTACGATTGCCGCCGCTGCCGGAAAAGGCCGCATCGAGATCGACAACGTGCAGCCACGGCGCGCCGGCTGCGGCAAAGGCTTGCGCTATCGCCTTTGGCTCATCACTGTAGATTTTTTCGGAGGCCGCCGCGCCGCGCAATAAACGCACACAACGCCCGTTTTTTAAATCAATGGCAGGAAAAATTAACATTGCAGCACTACCGACGTAACATGATGGGAAAGCGGATTTGCGATCGCGGATTGTAGATTGATGATTGCGGTATTCCATTGCTCCATCACTCCAACACTCCAACACTCCGGAGCTAGAGATTGACGAAATTGCGCAGCTCGCTTTTTTCAGGATGAAATTGCACACCGTAAACGTTCTCATGCCAAATCACGGAGGTGAACGTGCCGTCATAATCCGTTTCCCCGGCAATCACCGCGCTTTGTGCGGGAATCACGACATAGGAATTTGCAAAATAAACGAACGCGCTGTTCTCGACATTCTCAAACAGGGGACAGGCGGTGCGCTGTTGAATTTGATTCCAACCCATGTGCGGCACTTTTGCGGAAACGCGCAACCGGCGCACGACGCCCGGCAAAATATTCAAGCCCAGGTGATGGCCCATTTCCTCGCTTTCGGAAAAGATAATCTGCATGCCCAGGCAAATGCCGAGCAACGGCGTCCCGGCCGTGACAGCATCATGAATGGCGTCGATCAACTCACGTTCGCGCAAATTGCTCATGGCGTCGCCGAACGCGCCCACGCCTGGCAAAACAAGTTTGTCAAATTGCTTCAATCGCTGCGCTTCGGCTGTTAGTTCCGCCTGTGCACCGGCGGTTTGTAAGGCTTTCTGCACACTGTGCAAATTGCCCATGCCATAGTCGATAATTCCAACACGCGTCATCATTCCGTCGTAACCCATTGTTCAATCTTATCAAGAAAATGCCAACCGCGCTCAGCTTTAGCGGTTAGGCCGCCATTGCAATAAAACTATTCTTACTCTACATGCAAAAAAAGAGAGTCTGTGTCAAGGAGAATGTTGTGTCGGGCGGGAATTGCCGGGAATTGGCGATGCGACTAGTAGTTTGGCAGGGGAAGGCAATCTACTTTCGTTTTCTTAAGAATATCCCAATGTACAGCGCCTTGGTGATTATTGTATCATCTTTACTTGTTGTCGTTATTGTTGAAACCTGTGAAGTTATGAAGGATAGTGCTGAGTACTTCACAAGATCCCAGCGGAATGACAAGTTGGAATTTCGTAGAAATTAAACTCCCCGTGCCCTACGCCGCCAGGGCAGAGGTTTCCTCGCCGCGCAGTTCTAATTTTGGCAAGGTGAAATAAACCGTTGTGCCTTGCTGGGGAACCGATTCCAAACGGATCATGCCGTGATGATTTTCCACAATGCGCCGCACGATGGCCAGGCCCGCGCCGGTGCCGGCAATGTGATGCGCGTGCGGGCCGCGCTGGAAGAGTTCAAACGCCTTGGCCTGAAACTCCGCCGGCATGCCCATGCCGTTGTCGCTCACCCAAAACACGTGAAAGCGCGGCTGTTCCTGCCAGCCGATCTCGACGCGCAGGCGCGCCTCCGGCCGGCGATACTTCAACGCGTTGCTTAATAAATTTTCAAAAACCGCACGCATCGCCGGAGGGTCTGCCAAAAGATGCGGCAAGCGGGGCGGCATAATGATTTCGGCTTGCTCGGTTTTTTCAGGCGGAATCGTTTTTTCGCCATGCCCGGCGACTGCCCATTCATAGACGCGCAAATCATTGAGCACGTTGCTGATCAATTCACGCGCGTCACACCATTCCAGTTTTGCGGCGCTGCGGCCAAAGCGGGAGAATTCGAACAAATCAACGATCAAGTTTTCCATCACTCCAGCGTTGTGCAGAATCCGCTCGAGAAAATGTGCATGCTCTTCACCGAGCTGAGGGCCCAACTCTTCGCGCAGGAGATTGGCAAAACCTTGCATGGAAACGATGGGCGTTTTCAGGCTGTGCGTGACCAGATGCACATAATTTTCCAACTCGTCGCTGCGCTGCCGGAGTTGTTGCTCGGCCGCCCGCCACGAGAACAACTCATGCAGAATCGCCAGAAACGCTTCGGGCTTGCCGTTTTGATCCGGTAAACACGAAATTGACAAGCGCACAGGAACGTTTTTTCGGTTTTGATGCGTGACAATGGTTTCGAAATCCTGCACGCCTTCGCGCTCACGGCGCATGAGCAGCCGCAAGCGGCGCAATTCATGCCGCGGCAGAAGCATTTGTATCGGCCGGCCGATCATATTCGCGGCGCTATAACCGAGCAGTTTTTCCGCGCCGCGGCTGAAGAGGCGAATGCGTCCCTGCGCCGTCGTGCAAATGATCGCTTCGACGGCATGCGCCA
>QEVD01000650.1 GCA_003576975.1 Candidatus Zhuqueibacterota bacterium | reverse complement strand
TCAAGTCGTTCAGGCGATCGGGCAGCACTTGAAACAACTCCGGTTCCAGCCGTGGTTCCTTTTTCGCAATAAACTCGCGTAGATCGTCCATGACTTCAAAGGAAGAGCGCTGATGACCCTTTTTCAAATAGATGACAAAATCGCCATCGCTAGCGTGGGTGCGCGGATGTGCCAAGCTGCGCCCGGTGCGCAACGAATAAGTTTGCACCTCCGGCAACGTCATGACATAATCTTCAATGCTGCTGAGCATGCTTTTGGTGCCTTCGATGGAACTGCCGGGCGGCGACAGATAGTCCAGTACGATCGTGCTCTCATCCCATTCCGGCAGAAATCCGCTGGGGAGATGCAGGTAGGAATAAACCGAGATGAATCCCAAGAGCAGCATGAAGAACAAAACCGGCAGCGGTTTTTTGAGTGAGTATTGCAAAGCGCGTTGTTGCGCGGCGATAATGTGCGGCAGCACGCGTCCGGGTTTCGTTTTTTTGGTGGAAACGAAAACCGCGGCCAACGCCGGTGTGAGAAACATCGCCAGTAGCATAGAAACGGCGATGGCCAGCGAAAGCGTTAATGCCAATGCCCGAAAAAAAATACCTGGCACGCCGCTCAGAAAAACCAGCGGAACAAAAACCACCAGCGTGGTCAACGTCGCGCCCATCAGCGGCGAAATGATTTCACTGGTGGCCTGCACGACAGCTTCGGTGCGGGAATGGCCTTCTTCCAAAAAGCGTTCGATATTTTCCACCACGACAATGGCGTTGTCAACCAGGATGCCGATAGCGGCCGCCAAACCGCCGAGGCTCATCAGATTCAAATTCATTCCGGTTAGTTTGACCAGAATGAAGGTGATGAGCAGCGCAATGGGAATAATGGCCGCAGTCACCAACGTGATACGCAAACGGCGCAGGAAAAGCAGGAGAATGACCACCGTCAGCAACGCTCCCAAGAAAATGCTGTCCCGCACGCTGCCGATGGATTGTTTAATAAAGTCCGTCATGTCGTACCACTTTTCCATGTGGACGCCCGGCGGCAGAATGTTGCGGATTTCCAGCAAGCGTTTTTCCACTTCGCGCGTGACCGCCACCGCATTGGCGCCCGGTTGAATGATGATGGTGAACAACACGGCCGTATGCTGATTGCTCGCACAACTGATGAAGTTTTCTTCCACCGCCGGTTCGATGGTCGCGATGTCCGATAGATGAATTGGGGTGGGGTTGCGATTGGCGACCACAGTTCTGCCCACTTCTGCGATCGTCAGATAGCGGTTGTCGACGATGTTCAGATAGAGTTTGTTGAATTCATTCAGCCGTCCGACAAACTGCACCGCATTGGTTTGGCCGAGCGCTTCGCTCACTTGGCGGTAGTCCAAATTGACGGCAGCCAGTTTGCTGGGATCGAGATTGACCCAGTATTCACGCCGATGCCCGCCCATCACTTCGATGTTGTTGATGCCGGGAATACTGGCGAGCTGCGGCCGAATCGTGTATACTGCCAAGTCGTTCAGCGCCACCAGGTCCAGTCGATCCGAATACAAGCTGTAGCCGGAAACCGGGTAAGTGCTGGAGGTGAAGCGGCGCACTTCGAGCCGTACCTCGGGCGGCAGTTGATTGCGAATGCCGCTCACCTGCGCCTGCACCAATTGGTAGGCCTTGAACATGTCCTCGTCCCACTGGAAATCGACATTGATTTCCGCGGAACCGCGGCTGGTGGTGGAGCGCACGATGCGCACGCCCGGCACGCCCATCACCGCTTCTTCAATCGGCTTGGTGACTTCCATTTCCATTTGTTTCAGCGGCGCAAAGCCGTTGTCCACCAACACCGCGATGCGAGGAAACGTCGCGCCGGGGAAGACGTCTTCGGAAATTTGAAAGATCAGATAAAATCCGATCATCGACAGCAGCAACGCAGAGAACACAATTGCCCGCTTGTTCTCCACAGCAAAGCGCGAGAGTCCGGTCATTCGGCAACAACCTCCATTCCGTCTTCGAGCGAATAAGCTTTTTCGATCACGACTTTTTCATGCTCGCTCACGCCCTCCAGAATTTCCACAGCCTCGTCGTGTAAAATTCCGACTTTGACTTCGCGCCTTTCCACGGTATTTTCCTTGAGTGCAAAAACGTAGAAAACGCCTTCTTCTTCCTGCAGCGCCGGGCGGGGAATCGTCAGCGCGTTGGCATGGACTGCGGAGGGAAAAGCCAAACGCGCCAACATGCCCGGGCGAAATTCACCGGCCGGATTTGCCAAGCGGAGCCGAATCACTACCGTTTGATTGTCGGTATTGA
>QEVD01000649.1 GCA_003576975.1 Candidatus Zhuqueibacterota bacterium | reverse complement strand
ATCTTATGAAACAGCGCGTGATTTGGATTTGCTGCGCTTTCGCGCCCCGGGTGAATTCAACAAAATTATTCGAGAAATTTGCTCAACCTTCAGCGCGCCGGTGGTGGAAATGGAAGAGGCGTTCGCGCGCCAGTCGCCTCACGGCCTCGTTGGCCATGAATTGATCAGCGAACATTTGCACCCGAATTTTGACGGCTATTTTTTAATGGCAAAAACCTTCGCGCAGGCCATTCGGCAACATCAAGAACTCGTGCCGGGCTTGCACGCGGTCGAGGGCGAATTTGATGATCAGTTTCTGCGCGATTATTCGGCCGTAACGCTGTTCGATCTCGGCAATTGGTGGAGGAGTATCAAGCCAATCGCATTGCCTGGAATGCCGCGCATTTTCAGTTGGCGGAGGAGTATCAGCGGCAGGGAAAAGGAGAGGAGGCGTTGCGCGAGTATCGCGCGGTGATGAAAGTCGTGCCGGAAAATGACGCGGCATATACGCGCATGGCCGACCTGCTGCTGCAGCAGAATCGCTTTGCTGCTGCGGACTCATTGCTGCAAATTGCCATGAAATGGAATGAACAGTCGCCGTTTGTGCGGGCAAAATTGGGATTGGTCAATTTCGTGCAACATCGTTTCGAAATCGCCGCCGAGCATTTTCAGGCCGCGCTCAACTTGAACAAGCTGCGGCAGGCCATGTCCGCGAATGATTTGGCCGCGGCGAATTATTATCTCGCCCTGTGCCGCGTGCAACTGGGCCAGCTTGAATTCGCGCAAGCGCATTTGGCGGAGGTATTGCGCAATCAACCGCAGCATGATGAAGCCAAACGCCTGCTCATGATGTTGCAAAAGGGGATTGAGGTGAAGCTGGAATTTTGAAAAATGGTACTGTGCAAGACGGTACCAGGACGCACCCTGAGCTTGTCGAAGGGTGCTGGCTGGCTTCGACAGGCTCAGCCAGCGCGGCAGGCTCAACTGGTACACTGTTACCATGATTTCGTAGCCCTGCCCCCTTGTGGGGCATTGTCCCAACCCACGAATTTATTGGCTGCAGCAGCACCCCACAAGGGGGTGGGACTACAAAAAATTAAGGTAACAGTGCACTAGCGCCAAGACAAAACGTTTTCGGTCAGTTTTTGTCTGGTAGAGGTTGAAGGCGAGGGTTAACTCGCGTGAGACTTTTTCACCAAGCCAACCACCTCCGCCAGCGTCTTAATTCTCACCACGTCATTCTCGGGTACGACCTCAAACGGATCAATTAAAATCGGCGTTATGCCGGCATTACGCGCGCCCACCACATCATTATCGTAATTGTCTCCCACGTAATAGCAACTTGCCGCCGGCACCTGCAACTGGTTCAGCGCCAAGGCGAAAATCTCGGGAGAGGGTTTCTCCACGCCGACGACATGCGAGTCGATAATGCAATCAAAAAAATGATCGAGGTGATGCTGCTGCATCAAGCCGGCAACTTTGCCATCAGCGTTGGAAACGATGCCGAGGCGCAATCCGAGTTGCTTTAAATCAGTAAACGTCTGCCGCGCGGTCGGCTCAAGATAGTTCCACAAATACTCGCGGTGGTGGCGTTCATGAATGAGTTTGAGCATGGTTTCCAGATCCTGCGTCTGCGCGCCCACATAGCGCAGCCAAAATACAAAATAATCCTTCCACTGTTCACCGTTGGCGTTGCGGAAAAATTTTTCCCGGCCCAACGCAGCGCCTTTGCCCAAATCATCCAGCGTGGTTTGCACGCCAAAACTGGCAAGCATGTCTTGCAAGAAAATGTAATCCGGCGAAAAAATGGTTTGACCGACGTCGAAGATAACGGCTTGAATGTTTTGAGTGGTCGACATTAAATTTTCCTCAAGTATTGTGATTTTTGTTCTGCGCCACGAGGCAAGGATGCACATCATTTCCGATGCGCATACTTGCGCAGATTTTTCAATACCGCTTGAAAATCTTTTGGCGCCGGCGCGGTGAAGCCGGTGGGGGCGTGGGAGAGGGGATGATGAAACTGCAACGCGCACGCGTGCAATGTCAAGCGTTTGATTAGGGGTTGTTCTGGCTCCTCGGGTTTGCGATAAAAGCCCGGTTTGATCGATGATAGAAAAAAAGCCTCGGCATTGCCGTACAGCGAATCAACCAGCAGCGGGTGACCGAGCGCCTGCAAGTGCACGCGAATCTGGTGTTGCCGCCCGGTTTGCGGCTGTGCCTCAACTAACGTGGCCCCGCGAAATCGTTCCAGCACGCGCATCAGCGTGACGGCGGGCTTGCCGTCGCGCGACACGACCATCATGCCCGGCCGGTGCGGATGCTCTGCCAGCGGTTGTTGCATGGTGAGCGCATCTTCCACGACTTCGCCGCTGACCAGCGCATGATAAATTTTTTCGACCTGATGGTGTTCGAATTGCTGATTGAGATCGCGATGGCTGGCCTCGGTTTTTGCAAACAGAATGAGTCCGCTGGTGCCGGCGTCAATGCGATGCACGACGAAGAGCGCAGGCACGGCCACTCCGGGTGCCAGCGCTCGGGAATCACCGGCAACCCGGCGGGCTTGTTGAGCACAAGCAGGGTTTCATCTTCATGCAAGATCGCGATGCGCCATTTTTGCTGCCGGTCACGATCGAAATAATGCAGGTCACGTGAAGTCATGTGATTGATTTTTCATCAGAATTGTCTTATCGTGCAGCAAATAAATTTTTGGCATTGCTTGGCAACATTAGAAGTTGGAAGCCAGAAGAGATGATTTATTCTGAAGCTTGTTTTAATCCTTCTTTTGTACCATATTTTTGAACAATTCTTTGCAGTTCTGATAATGAACTCGTCATAAAGCTCTGATCGCTTTCTATTTCAAAAGATACTACTCGGAGCACTAAATACATTAATTTTTAATTGCCGCATACTGAACGTTCTTTTCAAGAAAGTAATTCCGGACAATATGAGGTTGGTGTTG
>QEVD01000064.1 GCA_003576975.1 Candidatus Zhuqueibacterota bacterium | reverse complement strand
TTTTACCACTTTACCCATCGCGTACCTCCATAAAAGATTATTGGAACGAAGAACTATTGTGGATTGAACTTATGGTAAAAGACAATAGCAGATGACGCCGTTAAACGGTGGGAATATTCTACTGAAAATGAAAGCGCCGGTAATCTCGAACAGCTCGAGAAGGAGAGAGTGTATCGCGTGTGCATGCAGGTGGTGTAGACCTTTCGCTTTCCTGCTCGAAGAAACAGGTCCCTTCCTGGGGAAATGCGTGCGGGATATCGTATTGTCATGCCATCCGGCGCGCCTGTGCTGCTCTTCAAGATTCGCGTTGCCCGAAGAGCGAATGCGGAAGGCCAATATAAAAGCTTTTGCCCTGCCTGTCAAGTCATTTTAGCCCGTGCAAAGATATTCGTAATGCCGAGTACTTCACAAGATTCGCTTGAATGACATTTTCAAGAGGGTGTTCCTGCAAATTGACGTGCCAGAGTTTAGCTTGCCGCAGTCTGAGCTAGCCGCGGCCTGAGCTTGCCGAAGGCTGCCGGACTTTAGGCTTGAAGCGCGAACGGCCATTGCTTATCTTGTCCGAAAATAAAACCGGGGGAAAATACATCCCTCTTCGCCTTGTCATCCAAAGATCTTGTGAAGTTGCAGGCAAATTGCCGAGGACTTCACAAGATTCGACTGAATGACACTTCGAAGGGGCTGCTTTTAAAAAAATTAGGCGCCGGCGTGCTCGAATTTATGCTGCCAATTCATCGGTGCCAAATAAATTTCTGAAATCCGTGCATATCCGTGTCAATCAGTGGCTAAACGCATTCTGCCCAACCAAATTTTTTTGACGCCATCATGACCCCGCAAGAGGTTTTAAAAAAGTATTTCGGCCACACCGTATTTCGCGGCCAGCAGGAAGAAATCATTGCGCATGTTTTGCAAAGGCGGCATGCGTTGGTGATCATGCCCACCGGCATGGGCAAATCGCTGTGCTATCAAATTCCGGCTTTAATCAACGAAGGATTGACGCTGGTCATTTCGCCGTTGATTGCGTTGATGAAAGATCAAGTCGATGTGCTGGTGAGCAAGGGACTGGAAGCGGCCTATATCAATTCTTCCCTGGGCCGCGCGGAACGCGAAGCGTGTTATGCTGCGGTGGCGGAGGGCGCGTATCGTTTGCTCTACGTCACCCCCGAACGTTTTCGCAAGCCGGAATTCGTCGAGTTGATCCGCCAGCGCCGCGTCGACTTGCTGGCGGTCGATGAAGCGCATTGCATCAGCCAATGGGGCCATGATTTCCGCCCGGATTACACGCGCATGCGCGAGATTCGTGGCGTGCTCAACCATCCCACCACCATCGCCTTGACAGCGACGGCCACGCCCGAGGTGCAAAACGACATCGTCAAGCAACTCGGCCTCAAGGCTGGGGAGATCAAACTTTTTCACGAAGGCATTGCACGCCCGAATTTGCATTTGACCGTGGCGGAGGTTTGGGGGCAGGAACAAAAATTGGAACAGATCATCAACATGCGCCAACGCCAGCGCGGTAACGGGATTGTCTATTTTGCGCTGATTAAAACCTTTGCGCTGATTAAAACCTTGCAGACGTTTAGTGAACAACTGAACTCAAAAGGCGTGCGCCACCTGCGCTATCACGGCGATTTGGAGGCGGCGGAGCGCAAGCGTGTGCAGAATCACTTCATGCAGGGCGAGGGCAACCTGGTGCTGTCGACCAATGCTTTTGGCATGGGAATCGACAAGGATAACATCCGTTTCGTGTTGCACGCCGAAGTGCCCGGTTCGCTAGAGGCCTATTATCAGGAAATCGGGCGCGCGGGCCGCGACGGCGAGCACGCCGAGTGTGTCTTGCTTTACGACGAGCAGGATCTGTTGATTCAAATGGATTTCATCCGATGGAACAATCCCAATGCGGCGTTTTATGACCGGGTTTATCATTTCCTGCTCGACGACGCCGATAAAGTCAACGCCTATGGCCTGGAAGGTTTAAAGGAAAAATTGCATTTCAAGAACAAGCATGATTTCCGCCTGGAAACCGCGCTGGGCATGCTCGACCGTTATGGCGTTACCGAGGGCGCGCTCGAGACAAGAAATTTGATTGTAACAAGCGAACTGCCGCCACGACTCAGCACGCAATCGGAACTCGACGACAAGCTCAAACGCGAACAGAAAAAACTCTATGCGCTGGTGCAATATGCCAAGGCGGAAAGCTGCCGCAAGGCATTTATTCATGATTATTTCGGCCTGTCACATGCGGCCAACTGCGGTTCGTGTGAGTGGTGTTTGAGAAAGTAGGTGGCTTTGGCTTCTGCTTCATTGCCGCTTTTGCGCAAATCGTCCCACCGCACAATGAGATCGGAGAAACGGTTGAGATCGTGACGATCATCGGCGACGCCGGCGTGGGCCGTGACGATTCCTTAATAGTGTCCATCCGAAAACGTTCCAACTCCGGCTCAACCGAGGTTGGCAAAACTTCGAGTACCGTGGAAACCCCAAGGTTTTTAGTGCAACGGTCTGTGGGCGGCTGTTGAAGCCATGAAATTCGCGGTTGCAACAATGCCCCACAAGGGGGCAGGGCTACGAATCCTGTACACGCATTTAAAAAACGCTGTAAGATGTTGCGTTTTCAAACAGACACCAAATAAAATTCTTTACCACTGATTGACACTGATCTACAGGATTTCATTTTTTTTGAAAGAAACGATTTTGAACACAGAAAAATCAGTGAAAATCCGTGTTCATCTGTGGCTAAAAAAACGTTGATACGGCGATACGCTGTCACCTTGTGTGTCCAATTCGAGCAAGCTCATTTCTCGCTGTATTAATGTATAAAATCTTGAACCAACCGTTTCAGCCCTGCACAATGTTCCGCGTTGACTCAGGTGGTTTGTTGCTTATGCGTGAACTCTTCCTGTCCTGATTCTTCATCCGCCAGTAAACGCGCCTATAATATCGTTGATATTTCTGAGCATTCTGTCCTTCAACTAAAAAGGCGCAATTGCAGAAGAATCATAATCCCCTGGCTTGGCTTTTGCCATGAGCCGCCGTTATTCCCCACCTCCCTTGCCGCTTGCGGCAATAACGTTTGTCAATCGCTCTGAAGCTTTGCCCATGACACGTATATGGAAAGGAAAAGACGCATGCTGCGTTGTTCGCCGCGCTGTTTGCTGATTCTAACACTCTTGTTCGTTCTAATATATTCTTCGTTCACTCCGGCTTACGCTCAAAGCCAACCCTCGCCTCATATTGATTCCCTGCGCCAGGCGCTGCAACTGCCGGCGGCGGTGCGCCTGCACTGGCCGGCGGGCGGCAATGGCGTGGATACCATCAGCGTGATCGATGACTTCAATCGCGCCGAGATCGGCGAGCATTGGACGCACGACAAGCGCTACTGGAGAATCAAGGACGGCGAGCTGACGCATACGCCGGAGGCGATTTATGGCTGGCGTTATTTGGCCGTCTTCAATCCGGTCTACAACAAGCCGGGGCGGCGATTGCATTCGGTATCCTATCGCTGGGGGCAGCACGCGGATTCGATCGGCATCAAAGAAGGCGCACACGCGCTGATGATCGACACCCTGTCCACCACCGGCAGCGGCTACTGGCTGTGGCACCGCACCAATTATCACCAAGTCTGGTTGTGGATCGTGCGCTACGGCACGTGGGAATACACCTGGGGGCAGGGCAAGAGCGTCGATCAAAAACCGGCAAATGTTCGCAATCCGGTCGCCGGTGACGTGGTGACGGCCGTCATTCGCCAGCGCAGCGCTGCGAATTATTTCGATTATTTTGTAAATGACAGTCTCGATGCCACCTGTGCAGACAGCAGCAAGGAGTTTGGTGAATACGAGAAGTGGTACGTGGGCGTGTTCATTCACGGCGAAAATCTGAACAATGCGGTGGATGATTTCACCGTGACGTGGTTGGAAAACGACAAGATTGCGCCGGGCGCGGTGAGCGATCTGCGCGGCGCAGATAGCAGTTCTTCGTCGATCACACTTGCCTGGTCGGCGCCGGGCGACAACAACTGGGATGGCCAGGCGCACCGTTATGACATTCGTTATTCGACCGAGCCAATCACGGCAAACAATTTTTCAGCAGCAGCCGCAGCGCCCCCACCGGCGCCTAAACGCGCCGGTGAAACACAAACTCTGGTAATCAACGGCTTGCAGATTTATCAAACGTATTATGTTGCGATGCGCGCGTATGATGAAGTCGGGCATGTGAGTGCGCTCTCGAACGTTCTTAAAATCCGCACCAAAGGTGACGGCATTGGGCAGCAGCTTGCGTTAGCCGGCGGCTGCGATCAAGCCGGTGACGTGGGCAAGCCGTTGGCGCAACCGCTGGTGGCGCAAGTAACCGATCGCTTCGGCGCGCCGGTGAGCGGTTTTGCCGTGCAATTCGCCATCGTGAGCGGTCACGGCCATTTGCAGGGCGACAGCACGCGCACCGTCACCACGGACGGCAATGGCCGCGCGCAGACGGCGTGGACGCTTGGCACATTACCGGGTCGTCATGAAGTCGAAATTCGCGCGAATGGTTTAAGCGGCTCGCCGATTCGTTGCCAGGCCACGGCGAAAATCGGCGCGGCGGCAAAAATTAATCTTGTCAGCGGCAATGGCCAAATCGTGTCAGCCGGCAAAGCCTCTGCGCCCGTCGTTGTTCGCGTCTTGGATGCTTTGGACAATCCCGTTGCCGTTGAGCCGGTGAAATTTGCCATTGTTGCAGGCAGCGGGTGGTTTAGCGGAAAAACAAAAACGTTCGAAACAACGACAGCAAACGATGGCACGGCTGCGGCGTCATGCTTTGCCGGCGAGATTTATGGAGATACTACCAAAATAGAAATTCAATCCGGCCAGAACCCGGGCTTGAACGCGCGCTTCAACCTCATCACCGCAGCGCCGGATTCGCTGGCCGAAATCAGCGGAAATCATCAGACGGGGCAATCCGGCGCAACCTTGCCGGAGCCGCTCGTGGTGCGCGTGTTTGATGAGCAGGGCGCGCCGGCAAAGAATTTTGGCGTCACGTTTCGCGTGGTTGCGGGCGGCGGCAGCTTCGCCAACGACACTACTCAAATTCGCGTGCTTACGGATAGCAGCGGTTATGCTACGGCATTTTGGAGACTCGGTCAAAATCTCAGCAGCCAGCAAGCAAATGTCAAAGCTGAATTCAACGGCGCGAAACTGCGCCAGTCGCCGATCAGCTACTTTGCTACAGCCACGCCCGCAACCATCAGCCCGACGTCCGGCGCGAGTTTTCCGGCAGACAGCGCAGCGGAGGCTGCTATTACCATCACCTTGCGCGATGAATTCGGCCAGCCGGTGGCCGGCAAGCAGGTACGCATTCAGGTTTCCGGCCGCGGCAATCTCATCACGCAACCCAATGCGCCCACCAATGCCAATGGCAGAGCAACTGCGAAACTGCGTTCGACGCGCGCCGAGATCAAAACCGTTTCGGCGTACGTTGTTGCGCCAGCGCTCAAGCTCGCGGATAGCCTGCGCCTCACCTTCACGCCGCTGCCCGCCGCAACCTTTGTTGTCATGAGCGGCAACAATCAAAGCGGCATTATCAATGAGCCGCTGGATAAACCTGTGGTTGTGGTTTTGCGTGACAAGCTCGGCCATCCGCCAGTAGCAACGGAAGTGCAGTTCACGGTGGTAGCCGGCGGCGGCAGCTTGTTGAGCAACGCCATAGTTGTTTCGGACAGCAACGGCCAGGCGCAAGCGCTTTGGCGCATGGGCCCGAGCGTCGGCGTCAACCGGCTCGAAGCCCGCGCGTCAAACCCGGAGTTGCCTGTGCTCAGCTTCAACGCATTGGCGTTGGTCACTGGCGTGGCAGAGAAGTCTTCCGGCAATTTGCCGTTGCAATTCACCTTGCGGCAGAATTCTCCCAATCCCTTTAATCCTGAAACGAACATTCAATTTGATCTGCCAGAAGCAGCGCTGGTGCGGTTGGAGTTGTATGATCTGAATGGGCGCTTGGTGCGAATGTTATTGGAAGGCGAGCGGCCGGCGGGCACACACACGGTGAGATGGAACGGCCGCGATCAAGTGAATCAGGTGGTGAATTCCGGTGTTTATGTCTATCGCCTGCGTGCCCATTCACGCCACAGCGGCGAGTTTACGGCAACGCGCAAACTTATTTTGATGAAGTAATGGCAATTGAATAACACAGGCATTTCCTGCAACCGCGAATAAACGCGAATGTGCGTCAATAAATTTCTACCCTGATTTCCAGACAAGCTGAACATCGAAGCTTCTGCGAAGCAGCAAATAACTGTTCGGC
The DNA here is from genome assembly GCA_003576975.1 of Candidatus Zhuqueibacterota bacterium. GTDB lineage: Bacteria > Zhuqueibacterota > Zhuqueibacteria > Zhuqueibacterales > Zhuqueibacteraceae > Coneutiohabitans. The sequence goes on along the minus strand of QEVD01000064.1, from coordinate 18,230 downwards.
GAAACTCGGCGTCTTCGGTGACCATCGGCGAAAGAGTTTTCCACCGAAATGCGCCGAGGTCACCGCGCCTCGCCGAAAAAAACTTTGGCAGGATGATTTATCGGCAGAATTATTTTGAATCGTTCTGCCGACAAATAATTCGCCATAAACTTTCAGAATTTTATTCTACCTTTGAGCGGTTTACGGCCTACTCACTCCATCGTCACCCAAATCGGACTTGACCATGCCATTTCGCCGTCATCTTGAACCACACGGACGTAATACCAATGCGTGCCCGGGCCGGCCTGTTCGTCAATCAGCTCGAATCTCACCATATCGCCCACGCCGAAATCACCGCCGTGTTGATGAATGATTTGATTGTCCCGCAGCAAGTAAACGTAGCGAATCTTTCCCGTGCCGGCAACGCGCGCGCTCAACGTGGGCGGCGTGTTGGTGGTGTATTCACTGCCCATGGCATGATTATCCGCGCTGAAATTCAGCAAAATGCGCACGCCGCTGGTGGCATAGACGCGCCGCGCCTGTAGCGCTTCAAACAACGAGGCGCGCGTGAGCTTGCCTTTGAGCCACACACCTGCCAAACCCTGCATCCAGGGATCGCGTTTGCGGCCAATGCCATGATGCCAGATCAAGCCGTGACCATCCGAGGCGCCGAGCACGCCGAAGCGCAGCCCTTGCGCCAGTCCGTTTTGCATGAACATGCCGGGTGTGCCGCCGCGATGCGTGATCGGCTCGTTGCCCATGTATTCAAAAGCGCCGTGCACCGAAATGATTTCCACATTCGGCTGCGCCACCGGGTCATGTTTTTGCCAATCGACGCCGGTCCAGCCAATGTGATGCGGAAACGCAATCGCGCCTTCGGCTTTCAAGCGCGCAAACAGCTTGGCGGTGGTGTTGGCGTTGCTATCCGCGAGACTGAAAATCGCATAGGACTCATCGCGAAAATAAACGTTCTTGTGACCCGCGCCGTTGGGCCAGCGCGCCGCCGTCCATTCGTAAGCCGGCAGCGTGATGAAGTCTTGCGGCGCATTGAAGCTAGCAGTGATCGTTTTGAGATATTCCCACTCCGAGGGCAGCAAGCGATTGTGCACAAACCATTCGTGATCCGTGAGCGCGGCAAAATCCCATTGATAAAAATCGCGGCTGCGCGTGTAACAATCATCCGCCGTGCCCATGCCGTCCGAGAGATTCGAGTGCTGGTGCAGATCGCCGAACGCGAGTGTTTCGTTGGGCAAAGCATTCATAAAATTCAGAGCTGCCGTCTCCGGTTTCCACTTCTCGCGCGGCGCAGCAAGCGCCGGAACGGCTGGAATAGTTCTTTCGGTCGCGGGTTGCAATTGGGGAGCAGCCGGCTTTTGCGGCAAGGCCTCAAAACCGCACAATTCCAGAGCGCCCACATCGCGCCGAATCGTCCAAATCATGCCATCGGTCGCGGCGAGTGCCCGCACAAAATCGCCGCGGCCGCCCCAACCAGGCAAGGCAAAATTTCCGCGTCCGCTCCACTGATCTCCCAGAAAAACTTGCACGCTGAATTCCTGGCTCGGCCTGCCGAACAACCAAATTGCGCCTTCACGCGTCGTTGCCAACGTTGGGAATTCCCAGCTTTGCATCTCTGTTTGCGCGGCGAGATCTTTATCCGGCATGGCAGCGGTGGGCGCAAACAATTTCTTGCCGTCCCAATGGCGCAACTCCAGCCAGCGCGGAATATCCGGCTTGCCGGAGGCATCTGCGTTGCTGTGCCACGCCAGCCACAAACGATTTTGCGCATCAACACTCAAAGCTGGGCACTGTTCCAGCGTTGCGCTGTTGGTAAGATTCCACGTTTGGGAGGCTTGATCCAGGCGGCGCAGAAAAATGTCGTAGTTGTACTCGCCGAGATAGCCATCCCACGCGCACCAGGTTTCGCCGTTCGCGCCCACGGCCAAAGCCGGGCGCATTTGCCGGTGCGGCGCTGAAAACACAGCTTGCGGCCTGCTCCAGCGTTCGCTTTCGCGCACGCTGAACATGATTTGCGACGTATCCGCAATCATTCTTTCCCACGCCAGCCAGAGACGGCCTTTCGCATCGCACGCCATGGCCTGCCGCCAGTTTCGCGCGCTGCCGGTGCTAACCACTTCCATTTGCCCGGGCCGGCCTTCATTTACTGGCAGCACAACGACCTCAATCGCATTCTGATTTTTTCGCGCCCAACTCACCCACAACATTCCTTCCGGAGAAACCGTCAGGCGAGGGCGATAAACGATGTCAGCGCGATCCAAAACCAGTGAATCCACCCAGACGCCGTCGCGATACATGCGCAGCACGATGATTTCCTGCGGTTCGTCCATTTGTTGATAAACGATCGCCAGGGTGCCATCTTCCGCAAGGGCCAGGTCGGGATACTCTGCAAGCGGATTCGCAGGAAGAAGGGCGCGAATTTTAGGCTCAGGGAGAGATTTGGATTTTTGAGCAAGAAAGAAGCTGCTGATCAGCAGTAGAAGGGCAAGCACGAGCATTTTGCGAAAGGACATTGTGACGTTCACTTAATGAGGTATCTCCGTTAAGATGCGATGGGTTTTATGAATTTGAAAGCCGGCTCATATTGCGCAAATTCGAGGGCTTTGTCAAGCGGGGAATTCTTCTTTTGAAGAGCCTAGCCGGGTGAATGATGCCAGGCAAAGCGAACAAGCCCCCGTTGCCTAAAAATATTTATTTTAGTGCTTGTTTTCCATCCGGCGTATTCGTATGTTTCCGCCCACGCATCAATAACGGGCTGCGAAAGGCGTCTCTCATTCACGCGCCTCAGAGCGGCGGCATGGATTTGATGCGTCTGGTGGCAGTAACGTCGGTTTCCCGGCCGTGTGATGTCACCAACAACAGTGGTTTTTGCCGAAATTCTTCATTCTCATCTCTCCTGTGCAGCGACGTTCCGCACAGAGTCCCTACCCTACTGCCGCTGGCATTGGTGGAAGAGGTCAAGAGCTGACCCGAAGACAAAGAGATTCCCGAGCCACGGTAGACGAAATTTTTCCATACATCAATTGATTCCGGAAGACGGTGAACTCTTTGCACTTTCTCGCCGTGATATTTTCATTTCATAAGGAACTCTATGTCGTTTCAACAATTCGGCTTGCATGCCGATTTGCTCAAAGCGCTTGACCGGCTGGGCTACCATCAACCCACGCCCATTCAAGAGCAGGCCATTCCGATCGCACTCACCGGCCGCGATCTCATCGGCTGCGCTCAAACCGGCACCGGCAAAACCGCAGCCTTCGCCTTGCCAATTCTAAACAAACTCCATCCGATCATGAGCGGAAAAATTCGCGCATTGATCTTGACGCCCACGCGCGAGCTGGCGGCTCAGATCAATGAAGTCTTGCAAGGCCTGATCGCCTATACCAAGCTTTATTCCGCCGCGATCTACGGCGGCGTCGGTATGCCGCCGCAGGAACGCGCTCTGCGCCTCGCCACGGACGTTATCGTGGCCACGCCCGGCCGCTTACTCGACCATATGAAGAACGGCGTCGGCCGTTTCGACGGGCTGGAAGTGCTCGTGCTGGATGAGGCCGATCGCATGCTGGATATGGGTTTTCTGCCCGATGTCAAGCGCATCCTTGCGCGTTTGCCACAGAAACGGCAGACCATGATGTTTTCCGCCACCATGCCCAAAGAGATTTTTCAGCTCAGCCAGCAAATCTTACGGGATCCAGCCATGGTTCAAATCGGGCGGCAAGCAGCGCCGGCAGAAGGCGTGAGCCAGTCGGCTTATCCGGTGGCGCACCATCTCAAAACGGATTTGCTCATGACGCTGCTCGGGCAATACGAAATGGAGTCGGTTCTGATTTTTGCTCGCACCAAGGTTCGCACCGAACGCCTGGCGCGCCAGTTGAAAGAAAACGGCTTCAAAGCCGCGCATATTCACGGCGACCGCACCCAGGGCCAGCGGCTAGCGGCGCTCGAGGGATTCCGCGACCGGCGCTATCGCATTTTGGTGGCAACGGATATTGCTGCGCGCGGCCTCGATATCGACGGTATTTCACACGTCGTGAATTATGACGTACCGGTCCAGCCGGAGGATTATGTGCATCGCATCGGCCGTACGGCGCGCGCCAAAGCCGTGGGCGAGGCCCTGACCCTGGTTGCGCCGGCAGAAGAAATTTTTCTCGCCGCCATACAACATCTGACCAAAATCAAAATTCCGCGCCAAAATATCGCAGAATTCGATTACAGCCGCGCCTCGACCACACCCCCGGAAGAGCGTGGACGCCGGCAAAACAATTTTGCGCGTCGTGGTTTTTCCCGGCGACCCAACGGCAACGGGCGTTCCGCTGCGGCGGGACACAGTAGAACCAAATCCCGCAGCCGCCGGCCGGCATTCAATTAGTCATCAGTTTCACTCATGCTGTTCACATTTAATTTCAGGATGGTCCTTTTATGAAGCTTTTCGTTGGAAATCTCTCCCGCCGCGTCACCTCGGATGCGTTGCAACAAATGTTCGAAACATTCGGCCAGGTGGCTTCGGCTGAAATTATCAAAGATAAATTCAGCGGTGAATCCAAAGGCTTTGGCTTTGTGGAAATGCCCACCAAAAGCGAGGCGGATGCAGCCGTGAGCGGACTGAACGGCCGCGAAGTCGACGGGAAATCCCTTAACGTCAACGAGGCCCGCCCGCGCACCAATGATCGTCGTCCGAGCGGCGGCGGTGGCTTTGGCAATCGTGGCGGCGGCGGCGGCTATGGCGGCGGACGCCGTTCTTATTAATTCGTGCAATACATTTCTTGCTGAAACGCGATAGGATTAGGGCAGCGAAGACTTCGTTGCCCTAAAGCTTCGCGCTGTTGCCCGACTCACAAAGCATGTCCCACAGCATCACCGCAGACAAAACCAGGGATATCGAATTCGCTGCAATCTTCGCCGCCTATTGATTGGCGCGTTCATATACCCGGTGTTAGAGTGGCTTCGGGCGCTCTGATTTTCGCAGGGATTGGTCATGCAAAAGCTCATTCGAGTGTTCATTGTCGATGACAATCGCTTGTTGCGTGAAGGCCTGGTTTCCATGCTGGCGGAGCAGGAGGATATTATTGTCATTGGCGCGGCGGCAAGCGGGCGCAAGGCGTTAGAACAAATCAAAAACTTGCGCCCGGAGATCGTGCTTATTGATATTGGCATGCCGGGCAAAAATGGCATCGAGGTGACACAAGAGTTGCGCCGGGATTTGCCGGAGGCCAAAGTGATCATTCTCGGCATGGTCGATTTGACCGGCGAAATCATGGCGTGCATCGAGGCGGGGGCTGCGGGATATGTTTTGAAAGAAGCCTCGTTTGACTATCTGGTTGAAACCATTCGCTCGGTTCACTGCGGAGAGTCGGTCGTTTCGCCCCAGATGGCGGCCTCACTCTTTTCACGCATCGCGGAGCTTGCCGCTGAACGCCTGCCGAGAATCCCGCCAAGCCCCGTCAAGCTGACCACACGTGAATTGGAAATCATTAATGTGATTGCTGAAGGGTTGTCCAATAAAGAAATTGCCCAGCGTCTCTCCATCGAAGCCCAAACCGTAAAAAATCACATCCACAATATTCTTGATAAGCTCCACCTGCATACCCGCCTTGAAACGGTGGAATATGCTCGCGAACGGAACCTGCTGAAAGAGAAGCAGGAGTAAAATGCCTGGCTGGCTGAGAAAAATTGCCGGCCTCCTCCCCTCGCAACAAATTCCACCATATTACGCCTCGTCGTTTTCATATTCTCTTCACCTGTTCGACTACTGCAAAATTAACTCCCCAACGTGCATCCCGCAAACGCCACAACCCAGTCCGGGCCCACGGCATAACAACAAGACAAACAGAAAATCCTGAGTCGAGGTACTAGGACTTTCATCTATAAAAATCCGCTGGGGTCTATCATTGTAGTAGTCCAACCCTAGACCCTTTTTGAACCCTCAGGTCTATTGTTTCCCTGCCTTTACTTGTCGTTATTGCTACATCGAAAACGCACAGCATCCAGCCACGTGTGTCAACGATGAAAGCGTTGGCGGGGATCCGGCTGCAGATGCCAAGATTGGAGGTCGTTAAAAACAGCGTTGCTTGCCAGCCGGATCACGGAGAAGCTTGGAATCTTCACATTACGGATCGCACGTTTTATCAACCGATAAGGAGTTCACATGAAGCGGATGACGTTATTTGCATTTTTGATTGTATCGCTGATCGCCTGTAACCAGGCTCATACACAATAACCCCCTAAGGAGTTTCTAAATGAAACGTTTGACATTATTTGCATTGTTGGCGGTATCGCTTTTAACATACAGCCAGGCCTCGGCCCAATTTGGCAATCCCAACGTCGCGCTCGGCCTTGCCGTGGGCGGCGCCCAGGGTCACAATAGCAGCGCCGACAAATGGGGCATGCAGTACCGCGGCTTTTTGCAGTACAAAATCATTTCTCCACTTTTGTTGGGACAGCTTGGTGTGGGATACACCGAACTTCAAGCGGACGGCGTGTATTCCGCACAAACGGTGATGGCGGACAACCGGCTGCTCTTAGTCCCTTTTTCCTCAGAAAGTTTTAATCCATTTTTATACGGTGGTTTTGGCGTATCCAAAGCCATCGATAAAAGCAACACCGATTTTTTGCCGATGATCCCGCTGGGAGTCGGAATCCAAACCCGGCTCGGCAGCCAGGCGGTATTGCAACTGAGCGGTGGGTATAATTTATCGTTGTCCGATAAATTAGACGGGCGCCAACGCTCGGATACCGACCTCAATGATGTTACGAACAAGAAGCAAGATGGATTTTTTGGCTTTAGCGCCGGATTCATGTTTGCCGGACCGAACGTGAACGCCGATCGCGATCATGACGGTTTGACGAACAAAGTGGAAAAAGAATTGGGCACCGATCCCAAGAATCCTGATACCGACGGCGATGCTTTGAGCGACGGCGCCGAAGTCAATCAGTACAAGACCGATCCTTTGAAGGCGGACACCGATGGTGATGCTTTAAGCGACGGCGCTGAAGTCAATCAGTACAAAACCAACCCCTTGAAGGCGGACACCGACGGCGATGGCCTGGCCGATGGCGCTGAGGTGAACAAATACAAATCCGATCCGTTGAAAATCGATACGGACGACGGCGGCACGAACGACGGCGCCGAAGCGGCACGCCTGTCCAACTTGTTTGATCCCGCGGACGACATTCAGGAAAGAATTGTCATGCAGGATCGGCTTGTCATACAAGACCGGCCTGCGGTAAAAGATACGGTTGTTATACAAAATCGGATCGTCCTCGAAAAGGGGAAGAAAGTCGTCCTGGAAGGAATCAATTTTGAATTTGGCAAAGCCACGCTGACCAGCGATTCGAAGCCCATTTTGGAAGATGCTTATGCCGCTCTCGTTTCGAGTCCGGAGGTGCAGGTGGAGATTTCCGGCCACACGGATTATGTGGGCAGTGACGCCTCGAATCAGAGACTCTCGCTGCGCCGCGCGCAAACCGTGAAAAATTGGCTGGTGGAAAGAGGCACAGCCGCAAATCGCATGAAAACGGTCGGCAAAGGTGAAAGTGAACCCGTAGGCGACAACGACACCGATGCTGGTCGTGCGGAAAATCGACGTATCGAGTTTTATGTGCAGCAATAGCAGACGGTAAAAATCAAAACTGACCGGCCACTTCACGTGATCGGTCAGTGGCTTTAAACACTCTCAAAATCTTAGGAGAAAACTCATGACAGCTTTTCTGGTTTACCTCGTCGTTGGCGGCATCATTGGTTGGATTGCCAGCATCGTCATGCACACCAATGGGCAGCAGGGCGTCCTGCTCAACATCGTCGTGGGCATTGTCGGCGCTTTCATTGCCGGCTACGTGTTGACACCGCTGTTCGGCATTTCGACCATCGGTCAGGGCAATTATGGTCTGCCGGCTATCCTGGTTTCGCTTTTTGGCGCCATCATCCTGCTCGCCGTCGTTAACATGCTTCGGCGCGGCACGGTACGCTAACCAAGTCAGGTAAAAAGCCGGACTCAGGGCCTGCGGCAATGTCTAAAGTCGCGCGAATGCAGGGTAAGGAAATCGTAGACGTTAAGGATGACGACGCCGTCCGAGAGCCGGATTCTTTTGCGAAAAAGACGAAGGCGCTCGGACTGTTTTTTAACTATCATCATTTCAAAAGGAGTTTATCATGTCAAGATTGAAGCGAAATCTCGCAGCACTCTGTTGTCTACTCATCGCTCTGCCGGTGCTGGCGCAGGACGGCGCGACCAAAGCGGAAAATAAACTGAAGGAACATTTCAACGGCGTTGCGCTTCAGGTAAAGAAGGAACATAATCCGGTCGAAAAGAGAGAAATCTTGAACCGGAGTTTTGAAAAAGTATTCAAAGCGGCTGATACCATTGAACGGATGCCGGCTTTCTCCTCCAGCGACCTGCAAGTGGTGGCCGAGCTGCGCAACCGGACTCAGGAAAAATTCAACGAGCTGAACGGGTTGAACAACTACCAGCAAGTCAGTGATGCTCAACTCGACCAGTTCGCCGATTATGTCGTCCAGGACATGGAGCAGGCCAGACCCGTCACGATTGTCACGACGACCACCGTGCTGATCATCGTTCTCCTCGTGCTGCTTCTGGTTTAATGAAAACTGGCAAAAAATGTACAACGTGCCTTGGGCCTGAACGCTGGAGGTATGAGCATGAAGCCAATGACTGCCGTTGCGTTGCTGTTCGTCTCGCTCGTTCTAATTTCGTGTCATCGAAATTACGGGGTCCGGCGAGACACGTCAGTCTCCGGGATCCATGAATCCGAAAGTAAGAGTACGCTCGTCTTTTTTATCCATGGCGACGGGAGCTACACCTATCACGATCAAAAAGGCAAACGGTTCGAAGCTGACAAGGTTATTCTGCAACAAGCTATTGCAGTTGCGGAAAACAGCGCCCACGCCGAGGTGTTCATCTTTCATCAAAAGCCGAAGAGAAAATGGCTGTTTCTCATCAAGCGGACGGACGGCTCATTTTACTATTTTCGCAACGGCGTGCAGTTGGCGAGCGGATCGTATCATCGCCGCACGCAGTTCTCCGAGCTGGACAGCGAAATTGAAATCTTCAAGACTTATCGTAACCCGGGCGCACAGGAAAGGGCGTCCGGATTTCTCTATTTTGGCCACTCCCTGTCGGAACTGAACCGGGAGACTTCACGCCAAAGTATGACCGCGCACGGACTCGCGCAGGGACTATCGTGCCTGGTATCCGAAGTCGATCCGAACCTGATGAAGTTCGATTTGGTGGTGCTCTCCGCTTGCTACAGCGGAACGCCGGGGATCGTGACCGAGCTTGCTCCCTATAGCCGCTATATACTGGCCTCCGCCGAGGATCTGCATCTGGCTTATTTAGATATTGAGCCGCTGCGCCGCTTTGGCGAGGTCGGATTTTCCGAAGTACATCGCTTTGCCAAAGAAATAGCCTCGCAGTCTTTTGCGCGACTCAAAGAGTGGACCCAAACATCGATTGCGCTTGCCGTTTACGATACCGATAAACTTGCGCCCTTACTGCAAGAGGCGCTAGGCCGCCGACCCGTTGGCTTGGCGCGTCAATCCCAAAACTCCCCTCAGCCGGCGCCGCCAAAATATTGCGATTGTTTGGATATATCGTCCGCGGCTGCAGAAATGCCCTCTTCCGGCGTGGAGGTCTATTATCAGCCGCCGCGCTTTGGCCGTTTTAAAAACAAAACGAAACACTCGGGCTGGGCTTGTTGGGAAGGCACGTCCAAGTAGCCCTGCTCCCCTTGTGGGGCATTGATGGAACACGAAATTTCATTATTCCACCAACCGCCCACAAGGGGCGGGCGCTACCTTGCAAATCGCATAAAAAAAACCGTCAAGTTTTGTGTGCAATAAATTCATCTTTTTAAAAGAGAGGAGATCATCATGGGACTCTTTGACAAGAAACCCAATCTTGAGGAACTGAAGCAAAAATACCAGTCGGTGCTGCGCGTTGCCGAACAACAACAGGTGCGTCTGCAAAGTGTTGTCGTGCAGAACAACAAACTTTTTCTAAAAGGCGTTGCCCCCTCGCAAGAAGCCAAGAATAAAGTTTGGGATCAAATCAAGGTGGTCGATCCTGCCTACAACGACTTGACCGCCGACCTCACGGTCGAAGCGGGCGCTTTTACGGGAACGGTTCAGAGCGACCAAGCCGGCCAGACTTACACCGTCAAGCGCGGCGACACGCTTTCTGCGATCAGCCTGCGGTTCTACGGCAAAGCGAATGCCTACATGCGGATCTTCGAAGCGAATCGCGACCAACTGAAAGACCCGGATAAAATTGAGGTGGGCCAAAAGCTGGTTATCCCTCCCGCGAAGACGTGAGATCAAGTTGAACCGGGGCTTTTTGTTGTTGTGCCGTTTCGCAACGATCAGACTGTGTGAAAACTTGGGAAGCCTGCCTCTTCGAGAATGCTCCGAGGCGCAGGTTGAGCTTGTCGAAGGGGGGCTGAATTCAACGATCAGGTTTCGACACGTACAACCTGCGTTGAAATTAGACGTTTTCACACAGTTTGGATTCTGTCGAGGTAATTATGAAAGAACTGTTCTATTTTTCCTTCGCGGATTTGATGGCGCGCATCGAGTATCATCGCGAAGCCAACTCGCTGTGCTATGCGACACATCGAAAAATCACCTTTCGTGAGCGGGTCATTGTCGAGCGGTTTTTGTTGAACACTGTGGCCTTGCTGACGGATTACTATAAGCGGCAGCCTGCGCTATTTGTTTGCCTGGGAACCGATCCGCAGTTGGCCAAAGCTTTGGATAAGTTTCATTCAGAAAATACCGTGCGCGAGCCGGTCGTGGATGAGAAAGAGATCAACGACTCCGTCCGCAGCCTCATTAGCCGGTCCATGCAAAATTATTATTTCGAGCAGATCGGCGAGACGATTCTGGAGGCGCGCCGGTGTGTGGCCAGTGGCAAAGCCGGCTTTGCCGACGACCGGCATGGCCGGGCCAAAGTGAAACTGGAAGAATTAGTCAAAGCCTATAACGTTTACACGGATCAAAAAATAACCCCCGCTGAAATCATTCCGTCCGAGTTGAATTCTTACTTCGGCCTTCCGGCAAAGCCCGAATTCGTTCGGAGAGCGCATGCTGTGCATACAAGTTTTGGGACTTGACTAAACATGAACTATTCCATAAATTATTTCACCCTTTTCACCCCTGCCTTTTGTGTTACCACGAGGGTGAGAAAAAAGGATGAGAAAAGAGGGCGTGAAAAATGAAAGCAAAAGCTTTCGCGCGTTTATTGACGGGTGTTCCCGGACTCGATGAGATTCTTGACGGCGGGCTTATTCCCGGACGCGCCTACATGGTGAGAGGCGGGCCGGGCGCCGGAAAAACCACGCTGGGGCTGCATTTTCTCTCTGCCGGGGCAGCCAAAGGCGAAAAAGGGTTGTTCGTTACCCTCTCAGAACCGGAAGCGAAAATCCGTAAGAACTCCGAATCCATCGGCATGAACCTTGAGGGCATCGCCTTTCTCGACCTTAGCCCGACCGAGGAGTTCTTCGCCAAAGAGGAGGCTTACGACATCTTTGCGCCCGCGGAAGTGGAGCGGCAGCCGATGACGCAGAAAATAATTGCCGAAATTGAGGCCATTCAACCACAGCGCGTCTTTCTGGACGCCTTGACGCACTTTCGCTATTTAGCGACCGACGCTTTCCAGTTTCGCAAGCTCGCGCTCTCCTTTCTGCACTTTCTAATCGAGCGGCAGACGACGGTGCTCTTCTCTTCGGAAGGAAGCGTATCCGCGCCTGATGACGACCTGCAATTCATCAGCGACGGGATCATCGAGCTTTTCTTTTCTGCGGAGGAGCGTATGCTCGAAGTCACCAAAATGCGCGCCTCGAACTTTCAACCCGGCCGGCACTCCATGCAACTGAGCGCAAAAGGCATGGCCGTCTTTCCCCGGTTGTTGCCTCAAACTGTGGTCTGGAATCCGGCGCCCGAGGTTCTTTCCACGGGTTTGCCCGAACTGGATCAAATGCTGAGTGGTGGACTGGAGCAGGGAACGATCACGGTCATCAGCGGCCCGAGCGGTGTCGGCAAAACTACTTTGGGCATGCAAATTATGAACACCGCGGCGGCACGAGGTGATAATCCGCTGGTCTACACCTTCGACGAAGAGGTGGAAATCATCTTGCGCCGCTGTGACGGCACCAACATTTCCGCCCGCGCCATGATCGAGCGCAAGGCGATGCGGTTGGAGAAAGTGGAACCTCTGCAATTCACCCCCGATCAATTCGCCCATTTAGTCCGCCGGGAAGCGAAAAAGTATAAGTCACGCCTGGTGATGATTGACAGCATTTCAGCTTTCCAGCTTGCCCTGCGTGGGAGAGACTTGATCACCCAGCTCCATTCTCTGTGCAAGTATTTACAGAGCATGGGCCTCACCGTCTTTTTAATCGCAGAATTTGAAGCCATTACCGGCCAGTTCCAGGCGACTGATTTCGACATCAGTTATCTGGCCGACAACATCGTATTCATGCGCTACCTGGAGTTAAGGGGTGAGATGCGCAAAGCGATTGGCGTGTTAAAGAAACGGCTGAGCGACTTTGAAAAAACGCTGCGCTGGTTCGAAATTACAAGCGCGGGCATCAAGATCGGCCAGCCCTTGATCGAACTCCGCGGCATTCTGAGCGGCATACCGGAATGGGTTGAATTATCACCTAAACGCGAGGAACTAAACCATGCAGGATCAGATCTCGATTCTCACGGTAAATAAAAACAAAGCCAACCTGAAGCTGCTGGCGCACTTCTTAGGCGAGAATGGCTTTCAATCTCTCAATGTGTCGAGCCTCGCCGAGTTTGATGAAGCCCTGGGAGGCGCCAACAAAATTGCGCTGGCGCTGGTGGACATCACCGGTTTTGACCGAAGTATTTGGGAACGCTGTGAGTTGTTGCGCAAACAAAGCCTGCCGTTGATCATCATCTCACCCAAGCAGAGCGCCTCGATTCGGCAAGAAAGTCTGGTGCACGGCGCTGATAGTATCCTGGTCAAACCCGTGGTCACGCGAGAGTTGCTGGGGCTTATCCGTCATCTGCTGGAATAATGATGAGCAAAATTTTGCTTTTTTTGGATCACCAGGAAAATCGCCATCTTCTGGCCAGGATGCTGGCGGCGCGCTACGAGGTGTTATTGCCGAAGTCGGATAAGGCCATAAATGAAGCTTTCGATCTCTGTATTTTGGATGGCCAGGCTTTGTTCCGGCTCCAGAAACGGGTGAAAGGCAGAAAAGCAGCAGAAGCCACTTTTCTGCCTTTTCTTCTGGTGACGCCGCGCCAGAGCGTGCGCATCATTCGCCGGCATCTCGGGAAAACGGTTGACGAGTTGCTCATCAGCCCAATCGAGCAAGTGGAATTACAAACGCGGGTGGAGATAAGTCTGCGCACGCGCCAGCTTTCTTTGGATTTGCAGCGGCAAGGCGAGGATAAATATCGCCATCTTTTTGACAACGCCGTGGAAGGCATTTTCCAAACCACTCCGGACGGGCGCTTGCTCACGGCCAACCCCGCGCTGGCGCGCATGTTGGGTTACGTTTCACCGGAAGAGCTGATGCGGACGATTATCGATTTTCAGCAACAGCTTTTTGTCGATCCGGCAAAACGTTTGGAATTTAAGCGACAGCTCGACAGCACCGGCGTCGTGCAAGGATTCGAGGCGCAGCTTTATCGCAAAGACGGCAGCACGTGTTGGAATGCGGTGAATACCCGCGCGGTGCGCGGCGCCCGCGGCGCTGTGCTTTATTACGAAGGCAGGGTAGAAGATATTTCAGAGCGCAAAAGCGCGGAAGCCGCGCTTAGAAAGATGCGTCAAAGTATTCTCGCCGCACAAGAAGCCGAACGCAGTCGCATCGCCCGCGAGCTGCACGATGATGTTTGCCAACGGCTGAGCGCCACGAAACTGCATTTGGGCGCCCTGACAAATTCCCTCGGCCCAAACAACAAAGCCCTGTTGCCAAAACTCCGGATCATCAAACAACAGGTCGATAAGAATATCATCGAAGTGCGCAGAATATCTTTGCACCTGCGCCCTACGGCTTTGGATGACCTCGGATTGATTAAAGCCTTGCGGCAGTTGTGCAACGAATTTAAAAAAGACCATCATCTGACCATTTCATTGCGGGCCACGAATTCCCTCTCGGCGTTCTGTGATGCCGCAATGGGAATCGCGCTCTACCGGATCGTGCAAGAAGGCCTCTCCAATATCTCCAAGCATGCGCGAGCCACCAACGTCCTGGTAAAACTGGCGAAACGTCAAAACGCGCTGACCCTTGACATTGAAGACAACGGCAAGGGCTTTATCCCGGAAAAGGTGAAAGCGCCGCATGCGGCGGGACACCAATTGGGATTGTTGAATATGAAAGAACGCGCCGAGCTGTTGGGAGGAACGTTTCGCGTGGAATCGGCCCGGCAAAAAGGGACAAAGATTCATGTGGAAATACCGTTAGTGCATGCCGAGTAAATTTGTGCTTTTTCGGCAAACATTTTTAAACCGCTAATCAACGCTAATGAACGTTAATATTTTTCATTCGCGTTAATTCGCGCTCATTCGCGGTTGTCCCTTCTTTGGTTGTGGTTCGTTCGGATCGTGATCTCATGAAGCCTACAAAAAAAATCAAGATTCTTTTTGCCGACGATCACAGCGTCGTGCGGGATGGTTTGCGCGCTTTGTTTAGCAGTTCGCCACACTTTGACATCGTTGGTGAAGCCGCAGACGGCGAGCAAGCGCTGCGACTGGCCGCCCAAAAACACCCCGAGGTTCTGCTGCTCGATATCACCATGCCGAAAGTAAACGGCATTGAAGCCACGCGCCGGATCAAGAAAAGCCACCCCAACACCAAAGTGTTGATTCTCACCGTTCATGAGGAGGCCGAATATATCCAAGAAATCGTCATGGCCGGGGCCAATGGCTACGTGCTGAAAACGGCCGATAGCAAAGAAATCTTTGCGGCCGTCCAGGCTGTGGCTGCCGGGAAGCAATTCTTCAGCCCGAGCGTTTCAAAATTGATCGTCGATGAATTTCTCAAGAATGCCCGAAAGCAGAAAGCGAACCCACCCCCGCGACCGGCTGAAACCCGGCTCACGGAACGGGAACAGGAACTGGTGGCGCTGATTGGGGACGGTCTTAGCAATAACGAAATTGCCCAAAGACTCCACATTTCTACCAACACGGTCAAGAGCCATGTACATAACGTTCTGGAAAAGCTCTCCTTGCATACCCGTCTTCAAATCGCCAACTATGCTCATACTCTACGGGCGCAGGCATTTTCAAAGCACAACCCCGATAATTCACGATGAGCTGACGACCACCCTCATCCAAAAGAATGAGCGCCCTTTTCATTCTTTCGAGCTATTTGATTAGAAGAATAGCTTCACTACCTTTTTTTGCAACAAACGTGATTGATGTTCCGCGTCTCAGGACGCAAACGCCGTCCAAAGTCAAAGGAATGGCCGGCGCATACAGAATCACTCTGAACAGAATCACTCTGAACAGGATGACTTTGTATGAATGAACCCATTCGCGTGTTCATTGCGGACGACAATCGCTTGCTCCGGGAAGGCCTGGTTGCCATGCTGGCGGAGCAAGAGGGGATCGTCGTGATCGGCGCGGCGGCAAGCGGCCGCAAAGCCATCGAAGAAATCAAAGACCTGAACCCGGAAGTGGCGCTGATTGACATTGGCATGCCGTCCAAGGACGGAATCGAAGTGACGCAAACGTTGCATCGCGACATGCCGGAAGTCAAAGTGATCATCCTCGGCATGTGTGATTTGGCCGCTGAAATCATGACGAGTATTGAAGCCGGGGCCGCCGGCTATGTTTTGAAAGAAGCTTCATTTGACACGCTGGTCGAAACTATACGCGCGGTCCATCGCGGTGAATCGTTCAGCTCGCCGCAGGTGACGGCCTCGCTGTTCTCGCGCATCGCGGAGTTGACCGGTGAACGCATGCTGAAAATACCCTTAAGCTCCGTCAAGCTGACGCCGCGTGAGGTGGAAATTATTAACCAGGTTGCCGAAGGGTTGTCCAACAAGGCAATCGCCCAACAGCTCTCCATCCAAACGCAGACGGTGAAGAATCATATCCATAATATTCTCGACAAGCTGCAATTGCACAACCGCCTCCAAGCGGTGGAATATGCGCGCGAAAGAAAATTGTTGAAAGAGAAGTAGCGATACTGACCACTCTTATCGCAGCCGCCCGTTTCTGAGATTGCCGCCCATACAACTTCTTTAGCAAGAGTACCAGAATTTTCCCGCCCAAAGTACCAGTACTTTCCCCTCCAAGAATTCGCTCAGGTCTATTTCAAAATAGTCCCGCCGCTAGACCATTTTTGAACCCTTAGGTCTATGGTTTATCGGCTTTAACATGTCGATATTGCCAACGTTGATTTCACATAAAGACTCATCGTCCGGACGCTGGTAGCTTGTGTTTATTATGGTTTTTGTGTCCCGTAACGGCGGGACTTGCGCAACCAGGCGTCCGGACGGATATTCAGGAAGAAAACAATGCCTGCGAAAATTAAAGTGCTCTTAGCGAGCCGGCCCAAGCTGCTCTCGGAGGTGATTCGATACCTGGTGTCGCGCCAACCGGATATGGAAGTGGTTAGCGAAGTGCTTGATCCCCTCGAGCTCTTGCTTGCCGTCAAGGCCACCAACGCGGACGTGGTCATTGTCACGCCGCTTCCCGCGAACGGGGAACCGCATATCTGCACCCAGTTGCTGGCAGCGTACGCGCAATTAAAAATCGTGACACAGTCGGCAAAAGGTGAAGCCGCTTATTTGTACCAAACCGGCTTACCCAAGCTGCGCATCGACGAGCCTTCCGAGCAGTTGATTCTTGGGGCCATCCGGAAGTCTTTGCAGGATCAAAAGCAAACCACGGGCGACGGCCGCCAATAACCCGCGGCCATATTACCAGGCGCTTTGGGTTGGCCATTTCAGCCGCAAAACTGAATGCCCCCATCGATCAACAGTATCATCGGCGTACAGATGCTCAGGGCAAGCCGTACTTTGTGCTGAAAGCAAAGAACGGCGAAATCATCGGCAAGAGTGAATCGTACTCCTCGACGGCCGCGATGGAAAGGGGTATTCAGTCGGTCATGTCGAATGCTCCTTTGGCTGAGATCGAGCAGGTCAACCAGCCGGAATGAATGGACAAGCCGGAATCCCCAAAAGCTGCGCGCAAAAGCGCTCAGACGCAAACACCCATGCTTTTTGGAGTGTGAGGATGCCTTATAAAACGAGACCCCAACTCACAAGAGAGAATGCCACCTTGCGAGCGCGCTTGGCCAAACTGGTAGGACGGTTGGCCGGCCAGCCCGCCGGCAGAGGGGCTCTGCTTGAGAGTGGCACGATCGCGCCCAAGCACGCAGAAGAGTTACTTCAAAACAGGCTGGAACACCGCGCGACAGCTCAGCACATCTCTCCGGTGGGCGTTTGGGATTCGAACATTCAGGAACAGGCACATCACACAACGACAAATGGTAAGCTGGCTAATATGGCGGGCTTGGTGCAAGAATTCACGGAGCGCAAGCAAATCGAGGAGGCGCTGAAGGCTTCCGAAGTTCGCTACCGGCGGCTCTTCGAGACGGCGAAAGACGGCATCATCATTCTGGAGGCGGATACCGGACAGTTAATCGACGTCAACCCATTTCTGGAAGATATGCTGGGTTATTCTCACGAGGAATTGCTAGGCAAGACGCTCTGGGAAATCGGCGCCTTCAAGGATATCGCCGCCAACCAGGCCGCTTTTCGGCAATTGCAAAGCCAGGAGTATATTCGCTACGACAATCTACCGCTGGAAACCAAGGGACAACAGAGCCGGCAGGTGGAGTTTGTGAGCAACGTCTATTGGGTCGATGGCAGGAAAGTGATTCAATGCAACATTCGCGACATCACCGCACGCAAGCGCGCCGAGGAGAGCTTGCGGAAGGCCAATGACGACCTTTTGGCCTTGGTGACGGAATTGCAGAAGCGCGACAGTGAAATGAAGTTGCTCAACCGCATGAATGATCTGCTGCAGACATGCACGACACAGGAAGAGGCCTATCAGGTGATTGCCCTGATGGCAGGTGAACTATTCGTCGGGCAAAGCGGGTGTCTGGCGATCTTGCATGCCTGGGATCAATACCTTGAGATCGTCGCGCGCTGGGGCGAGGAGGCGACGGTGGAGTCCATCTTCGCATTGGAAGATTGTTGGGCGATGCGGCGCGGTCAACCTCATGTCGTCGTG
>QEVD01000063.1 GCA_003576975.1 Candidatus Zhuqueibacterota bacterium | reverse complement strand
CTCACCACCCAAGAAGGCAAGCGTGAGCGTTATACCGGTCGCATTTCCTATCAAACGGATCACTTTGGCGATAGCGGCATCAGCAATAGCACGCAGGGCTTCGATCGTTATGACGCGACGTTAAGCGGTCCGGAACCGATCACCACGCACATACTGCCCAAGCTCGGCTTGAAAATTCCGGGTTATATGACCCTGTTTGCGCAAGGCGAAAGCATTCTGCGCAATGGTTCGGGTTTTCATGCAGATGCGTTGAAAGAAGCCGGTGAGCCGAAGTTCTATGGCACCAGCAATATTTTGCGCAATGAGCCGTTCTACGGCACGTTTTTCGGCATCGGCAACAACCGTGAAGATGTGCGCGCCAATTGGAACGGCAAGCTGGTTTGGCAAATGGCGCCAAACAAGAAATTCACGCTCGGTTGGCGCGGCAATCACGACGACATCAACCCCAGAAGCTTCGTCATGGGGCTTGATCTCGACAAAGCCGTGCGCGATGCGCAGTTGATGGGCATCAATGACGCGCGTGACAATGACGGCGATGGCCGGATTGACGAAGAGATTTTTGACGGCCGCGACGATGACGGCGACGGCGTGATCGACGAAAATGACGCCATCCTCGATAGCCGTTATGATTTCACCTGGTATGTTGACAACGATGGCGACGGCCGCATTGATGAAGAAGCCTCGAACGGCATCGATGATGACGGTGACGGACAGATTGACGAGGATTTGCAGCCCTATCGCTTCAACGGCTATGATGCCTACGTTCGCACCGAGTCGCGCAATAATCAATTGGTCATGAGCTGGACTCACACACTTAACCCCAAGACGTTCTACGAAGTGCGCCTGGGGCGCTTTAGCACACAGCAACGTTCTCTCCCGAAGTATGGCAAAGACGGCGTGTCGCGTTCGAGCTTTAATGAACTGGAAGGCTGGGTGCAGGAATATGTTGAAGCTCAGGCCATTATTGACCGCGCGCGTGCGGCCGGGCAAACGCCTCCCGATATCGAAGATTTGATCGAGCCGTATCGCGGCTTTGGCGACCCCTCCGAACCGTTTGCTGACGCCAACAACAACAATGCCTTTGACGTCGGCGAGAGCTTTACGGATTGGGACGGCGATGGCATGTGGGATCGCAACTTCGGCAATCGTACGAATCCCATCTGGATTTTCACCGGCCAGGCTAATCCCTATCGTGGCCAGCGCTTCAACGGCCGTTATTGGGTGACCGATCGCGCCGGTTTTTCCAAAGAGATATCCAACACCTACTTCTTGAAATTTGACATGACCAGCCAGGTCACGACGCATCATCAGATCAAGGGCGGTTTTGAAGTTAATTACTTCGATCTTGATGTCCTGTCGCGGCAATTGATCAATCCTTATAACGGCTTGGGTTTGTTTGCCAACTCGTTTAATGTCACCCCGAACTGGCAAGCGGCCTACATCCAGGACAAGATGGAATACAGCAGCGCCATTCTCAACTTTGGTCTGCGCGTCGAGCGCTTTGACCAGGGCGAGCAAGTGGCGACGCAAGATACTTCCAGCCCGTTCATTCCGCGCTACGAGGTGCCCAGCGCCAAGTTCAGCTTTTTGCCGCGCATTGCCTTTTCCTTCCCGGTGACGGCCAGCGACAAATTCTATTTCAACTACGGCCGTTTCTTCCAACGCCCGAGATTGGACTACGTGTTTGACACCGTCAATCAGGCGATTGCGAGCAGCAATTCGATCGTCGGCAACCCCAATCTTGATCCGGAAGAAACGATTGCGTACGAGTTCGGCATCGAGCACCAATTCGGCATGAACACGTTGTTGAATGTGAAAGGTTTTTTTAAGGACATCAACAACTTGCTGCAAATCAATCGCAGATTCGATGACATTGGCAATGCCTTTTATACCTACTTCAATGACTCCTATGGCACGGTCAAGGGTCTTGAATTTGAATTGCAGCAACGCAGCGGACGTTTCTTCTCCGGCGGCATCACCTATACCTTTCAAGTGGCAAAATCGTCTCATTCCGGCGCGGCTGACACCTATACCAATGAGAACATTTTTGCCGCGCTGCCGGGCGTCGAGTATGCGGCGGATTGGGATCAGCAGCACCGTATCGTCGTAAATGTTGATTATCATTACGGCGATAATCAGGGCCCGCGTCTGGGCAACTTTTTCCCATTGGAAAATTGGAATGTGAACGTGCTGGCGCAGTATGGTTCGGGCACGCCGTACACCCCGCAATCGCTGAATGGCACCGACCAGCTTGAGTTGACGAATACGCTGCGCTATCCCTCTACGTTCGATATTGACGTCAACATGCGCCGCTTTTTCAACTTGACCAAGGGCACGCGCTTTGGCGCGACCTTGCAGGTGTTGAATCTCTTGAATCGCCGTAATGTCATCGGCGGCGACAACGGCGGCATCCTGGATCGCTATCGCCATGACACGCTGCTTAATGGCGAGTCGTTTAACGGCGTCGGATATGTGAACACCAGCTCGGCCAACACCACCAGAAATTACGGCGGGTATGCCAACTCTGTTCCGAACCCCGCTGCCTGGAGCAATGGCCGCATTATCCGGCTCGGATTCTTTACCGAGTTTTAAGGCGATGACACTGATTTAACCGCGACGGCGCGAAGATCGCAAAGAGATGTGTGGGAAATGCTTGACGCTCTTTGCGTCTCGCGGTTGAAGCTGAGGTTGGTTCATCTAAAAATAGCTTTCCGCAAACGTAGTTCCCCCCTTGTGGGCGGCTGCTGGAACAATGGAGTTACGCGTTCCCGCAATGCCCCACGAGGGGGCAGGACTACGACGGACTCGGGAAGTAAGTTTTAGACGCGTACTAGAATGACGATGTCAAATCTTTGATCCCGCAAAGGCTGAATTGGTACCCCAGATTAATCACGTTCATTCTTTTGGGATGGCGTGTTCGTCGTTGAAACCTACGGAAGGAGTTTACATGAGAATTTCAAAAATTACGGCCTTGAGCGTTCTCGCTTTGGCCTTGCTTGCGCTGACTAGCGACAACGAGGCTTGGGGACGCGATCTCAAGGACAAAAAAACAAAGCGTTCGGATAGAGTCTGGTGGAATCCCAATCAAACCGACCTGTCCAAGCCGAACGCCATTGTAGCGAATCAATGGGCAGTGCATCAAAAAGGCTTGCAATGGCTGATGATGGGAAATTTTGGCGAGTTGTCCAATCCCGATGGCCGCACGGCTGCCTCGACGCCATTTGTACCGGGCTCGGCGCAACTGGCCGCCGAGCTGGAGTACCCCGGGGGCACGGGCACCGTCTTCTTGTTTTCCGGCGGTTTCTGGGTCGGCGCGATCAAGAACGGCGAGAAAATTGTTTCGACCGTTACGGATGGCGATAATGGCACCCGCGAATTTGGACCCATCATGCCGTGGTTGGGGCAATCGAAAGATGTCGCTGCCAAAGAAATTGATGATGACGGCGATTGGACGGTAGCGGATGATTTGAACGGCGATGGCCTGCCGAGCAGCGACTGGGACGGCCCGAATGCCGATGCCAATGGCGACGGCATTTTCAACTATGATCCCGAGCCTCACATCGATGAAGACCCGGTGGGCGATATCTCAAATGATTTTCAGGACAATGACTATGATGGTTTGATCGACGGCGATGATCCTGACCTCGATGGTGATCTGGTTCCCGGCTCACGCGACGATGACGGCGACGGATTGGAAGACGAAGACACGCAAGCGCGCGCCGGCGAAGAGTGGATCACGGCTTACGTTGATACCTGCCAAAACTGTTTGGACTCGCCCGATGTTGACGGCTTCACGCCGCTGGGCGTGCGGGTCGTGCAGCATTCCTATGCCTGGTCCGAAAGTTATGCCGATGATTTTATGATTTTCGATTTTTCGGTGACGAATATTGGCACAGATGTTTTGCAAGATGTCTGGTTGGCCATGTTTTTTGATTTCGATATCGGCCATATTACGCAAGTTGGCAATACGCGTTCCGAAGATGACATCACCTTTTTCATTGATTCTCTCGAAACGGCTGTCGGCGGTGATGCGGATGGCGATGGCGGCTTGTTAGCCGCGCAGTATTTTGGTGTGCGCGTGTTGCAAACACCGCGGCCCGATATCCAAGTAAGTTATCTTAATTTCGGCCGTCTCGCCGGCGCTGACCCCGAGGATAATGCCGCAAAATACGATTTGATTTCGAGCGGCGCACGCAATCCGGATCAACTCACGACGGAAGATTGGCGTTTTGTGCTGGGCTTTGGCCCGCTGGGCAATCTTAATCCCGGGCAGACTCTTCCGGTAACCCTGGCGATTGTCAACGGCCTGGATTTGGAAAAAATCGTAGCAAATTCACGCCAAGCGCTTGCCATGTTCCGCGCAGATTTTCGCGGCCCGGCTGCGCCTGTCGCTCCGGCCTTTTCGCTAACGCCGCAAGATCGCGCCGTTAAAATCACTTGGGACCGCAAGTCCGAAGAATCTATTGATCCCATCTCTGGGAACAAAGATTTTGAAGGCTACCGCATTTGGCGGACGTTGGACGGCAATAATTTCACGTTGGTCGCTGATTTTGACCTGGTGAACGGCATTGGCTTTGATCGCGGCCTTCCCGCCTTGAATGCCAGCGGCCAATATGAATATGTGGATACTGGTGTACCACCTTTGGTGCAATCGACTTATTCTGTCACGGCATATGACAATGGCGACAACGGCGATGGCATCAACCATCCGGAGTTGGATCGCGCCACCGGCGGCGTCGGTGAACTGGAGAGCTCGCGCGGTGTTGAGCGCCAGCAAATTGTGGTGGCGAATTCCTTGGCAAAAAATTCCTTGGACGATGTTTGGGTCGTCCCCAATCCTTATGTGGGCAGCTCAGAATTCGAGCGGTTTGGTCGTTACAGCTCACCCGGCAACGTCAGCTTTCCCAAAATAATTCAATTCGTTAATTTGCCGGCGCAGGCCAAGATTCAGATTTTCACGCTCTCGGGAGATCTGGTGCAGGAAATCGATCATAACGGCGCGCAGTCCGGCGTGGCAGTGTGGAATCTGCGTACGCGCTTGAATCAGGAAGCGGTCGCTGGCATCTATTTATTCCGCGTCGAAGCCAACGGCCAGGAAAAGATCGGCAAATTCCTCGTGATCAAGTAAGTTGCTTGTGAATGATTTCTCGAGCAACCTGAATCGAAATATTATTTTGGAGAAATAGAACATGAAACGAGTGAGTACGCTTTTTGTGCTGGCCGTTCTGATGGCGCCGGTCGGTTTGTTCGCGATCGAGCGTGTTGGAACCACGGCATTTCAATTTCTCAAGCTGCCCGTGGGCGTGCGCGGCATTGGCATGGGAGGCGCTTTTGTCGCCGGTGCGGCGGACGCCTCTGCCGTCTATTGGAACCCCGCAGGTTTAGGCTGGGCCCGGAACAAGGAGGTGTTGTTCGCGCATATCAACTTACCCGCAGACATTCGCTACGACAACGTCGCGTTGGCGTTGCCCTTTTCCGCCGCGATTGGTACGTTCGGATTAAATGTCGGTGTGTTGAGCATGGGAGATTTTGCCGTGCGCACGGCAGAAAATCCCGAGGGCACGGGTGAATTGGTAACCGCTTACGATCTGATGCTGGGTTTATCTTACTCACGCCAGATCAGTGACCGTTTCAGCTTCGGTTTGTCGGCGCGTTACGTTCGTGAAGATCTCGCCGACTTTGTTGCCAATGGCGTAACGTTCGACGCCGGCCTGCTCTATCAAACCGATTTCCGTTCGATGCGATTGGGCATGGTGATTCAAAATTTCGGTCCGGATGCGGGCTTTGGCGGTTCCTTCTTGGACTTGCGCACCTCCACTGGCACGACGGGACAGCCGATTCAACGTGATTTTGAGTCCGCACCCATGCCGA
Organism: Candidatus Zhuqueibacterota bacterium; assembly: GCA_003576975.1. Lineage (GTDB taxonomy): Bacteria > Zhuqueibacterota > Zhuqueibacteria > Zhuqueibacterales > Zhuqueibacteraceae > Coneutiohabitans. The sequence goes on along the minus strand of QEVD01000063.1, from coordinate 10,790 downwards.
TTACGTTCAAGGCCGGCGTCATGGCCGATTTGGAAAGCTTTTTGGGCCTGCAAATGGGTGAAAATCTGCAGGGCAACATCGTTGGACAATTCGAACACCCGGCAGACAACAAAGAACGTGTAAACGGCGGCCTGGAATTGGTGATGAGCCAAAAGCTCGCTTTACGCGGCGGCTATAATTTCAGCCACGACACCGATACCTTCACCCTCGGCGTCGGATTCCAAGTCCCCATGAGCGGCAACAAGAATCTTAAAATCGATTATGCGTATGCCGATCAAGGCGACTTGACTGATACCAGTACGTTTATGAATCAGCCGCACCGGTTTTCATTGTCGTTTCAGTTTTGATGCTAGTTGCTCGTGTCTGGTTCCTTCTTGTATTTTTTATGCACCATAAGTAATCGGCAACGAGCAACGCTTCAAGCTTCTGATCTAATTCCAATACCGGTTACGAAGTAGTCCTGCCCCTTGTGGGGCACTGCAGAAAGATTGAATTAATTTGCTAAAGCAGCGGCCTACAAGGGTCCGGGACGACGAACAAAATGTTTTAAGTGAACGGTAGTGGATCTAATTCCGAAATTTTGCATACAGCGGGAGGTTTTGATGATGTCTTGCAGATTGAAATTTATCTTGCGCAACGTCAGTGTCCTCAGCGTTCTGTTGCTGGCAATGGCGGGCTGCGGCTTGGTTGAACCGGGTGATTCCGCGTTAAAGACCAATCAAGCGCCCGACACTGAAATCACTTCCGGGCCAAAACAAAACACGCTCAACAGCTATTTTGTGCGCGTCGCCTGGAAGGGCGTCGATCCTGACGGCATTATAGCCGGCTATCAATTGACCGTTGATGGCGTTCAAGTCAACACCACGAAGACGGATTCCACATTTTCATTCAGTGCTGCAAATCAAGACGAAGTTCACACCATCGCGGTAGCCGCGGTTGATAATCAAGGCGAAGTAGACCAGACGCCGGCTTCATTGTCGTTTACGGCCACGAACGCCGAGCCAAACACCTCAATAAGCATTGAAGGCAACCCGGCTCCGGGCGCAACGTTCGGCAAAGGCGGCGTCTTTACCATCGTTGCAGAAGATGCCGATAACGGCCCGGAGTTCTCTTACCGCTTTAAGATCGATGACACCGGCGCATGGTCGGATTGGTTGACGAACGGCGAGATCGAATTCAGCTTGACCTCGACGTTCGGCCTGTTGCCGGAAGGCTCGCATAAATTTATCGCACAAGTGCGCGATGCCGGTTTTGCTGTTGATCCGACGCCGGCCGAATTCCCCTTCGTCGTCTCGACCGCTGTCAAACCCGCGGTAAGCTTGACCCGGCAATTCAACAACCAGCCTTTCTACGAAGATAATTCCGTCTTCTCCTTCCCCACCGGCAATACCGCCAATTTCGCCTGGTCGGTAAGTTTCAATTATGCCGGCGCCAAGTCGGCAGGCAGTCGCTATCGCATCGACGGCGGCGCGTGGACGGAATACTCCACCAGCGTCGAGTCATTGGAGCTGGCCAATATCACGCCCGGCGCTCATACCTTCGAAGTGCAATACCGCGATGTTGGCGGCGTGGAAAGTGATGTCCTAAAATTTGAATACGAAGTGGTCGCGGCAACCTTCAACGCCGGCGTCTTGGTGGTGGATGACGGCAACGGCCAGTTGGCAGGTCGTCCACCGGCAACCGGCGATGCCAATGCCGATAATTTTTATTCGCAAGTTTTGGCTGCCGTAGGCGCGCGCTTTGCTTTGTGGGACGTTTTGACCCAGGGCGCGCCGACACCCAAGAAAGGGTTTGGCAATTACTCCACCGTCATTTGGCAGAGTGATGAAGCCACCTCGGTAACCCTGCCGCGTCAGCTTCAGCTTTTGGGTGATTACCTCACTGTTGGCGGAAACCTTTGGGTGGCGGGCTGGCGCAGCGTCAACCAAATTGCCGGCACGACCCCGGTCGCCAATTTCGATCCTTCTCAGCCAAATGCGGCGGCCACATTTGCCTTTGTTTGGAATTACCTGAAAGTGGCTTCTACACGCCAAACACCGGGCAATGTGTTTGAATTTGCCGGTGCAACGGGCGCTAGCGGCTATCCGAATATCACTGTTGATGCGACCAAAAATCCCATTCCCAACCGGGCCGGCTTGTCGCCGATCGACGTCTTCACCGTGCGCGCCGGCGTGGCTGGTGCGGAAGCGGTTTACACCTTCAACGCTGCCACCAGCGCCCCGGACTTTCAAGGCGCGCCTGTCGGCATCAAGTATAGCGGCAGCGATTTTAACACCTTCACGATGGGATTTCCGTTCTATCATTTGAATAGCGCGGACGCGGAAGCCGCAGCGCGCAAAATTTTGCAGGACTTTGGAGAGCTTTAAGCGCTTTCAAAGTGGCATCACGGGCCGGCCATTTTTTTATGACCGGCCCGTGATTTTGTGAAAAAAGTTCTGGACAAAATTAAAAAGACTCTTTATTTTTGCCGCGTTACTCACACAGTTCCAGAGATACGACATTCTCACTTACGGCTGTCTCAAGCAACTCATGCCCCAAACCCAAGCGGGTTTCTTGCCCGAAGTCGCGAATCGGGCTGCTTCATCACATTGCTCTGATCCATCCCGCTGACTGATTGACGAAAGGAGGTGAAGTTGTCTCCTGTTAGTTGAATCACGTTGACGTCGTCCGATTAATCAATTCATTAAACTCACGTTCACCACATGTTAAATCCGTGGAGGGTAGTACCGATGCGTAAAACTCTTGCTACGCTCGTTGTATTGTGTTTTGCCGTTGCTGTCTTTGCTGGAGATCGCAAGGATCGCCAGAAAGTCAGCGTGGCTGACATGACGAAGGCTATTGATGGTACGGAGGTCAGCCTTGAAAAAAAACAACCCAGGCCTCAAATTGCCAGCCCCAATGCCATGGGCCCGGGCGTTTTGTTGATGGATAGCGGTTACGATTATTCCGGCAACGGCAATATGCAGCAAAACATCATCAACTATGGCGATGGCACGTTCGCCGTTGCCCGTATGGCATCCTCTGACCCTGTCGGCATAGCCGATCGCGCCTCTTGGTTTGCTTATTTTGACGGCACCTCATGGAGCCCGATGACCAAGGTCGAAGCAGCCAGCCGCGGCTGGACGGATACGGACGTCATGCCCGATGGCCGTCAAGTCATTATTTCACATGTCGGCAATGAGCTTAACGTCGATGTTCTTCCTGGTCTGGGAATTTGGACGAGTAGCATCACCGGTTACATCGCAGGTGCAACCGATCATATTTGGCCAAAACTTGCTGTGGATGGCGCCGGCAACGTGCATGTTGTTAGCACCATCCGCGCGGCGATCTCGGGCGCGCGTTTTGGCACGTATTATCCGGTTTACAGTTCGTCGACTGATGAAGGCGGTTCGTGGAATCACAAATTCATTTTTGGCGATCCCTTCACCGATCTGGATACGACTGACGGCAAATGGCAGGGTTTTTCAATCGACAACTATCCGATCGAAGCTTGGGGCAACAAGGTCGCAACCATGGTGGTGCCGCGCAACACCCCGGGCATTGTTCACGATGTTATTCTGGCCGAATCGGAAGATAACGGCGCGAATTGGAACGTTCGTTCGATTATGAGTTGGCCGCCTTTGCCCGCCGCTGGTGTGGATGAGTATCGCCCAAGCCAGGGTGTGGATTTGGCTTATGATAACAATGGCAATGTACACATTGTCACGGCGAACTATTTGATCAATCTGGATAGCGCAGGTACGGGCGCTGATGTTTTTCACAGTCAGACAGCGCCGATGCGGCATTGGAGCGAGGCCACGGGCTGGACCGACATGCTTACGTTTCAAGATATCCCGGGCTATAATCCCGCTGAGGATATCTTCAGCGGCGATGCCGTTAATTCTGCCGGTGCCGGCAACAACACCTTGCTGAAGTCGCCGAGTATCGGATTCGATGCCGATAACAATATGTATGTCACCTTCAACACGCCTTCGCCCGGTGATTCGCTCCCGGATGGTACGAATCTCATGGATGTCTATGTTGTCGGGTCAGGCGATGGTGGAGCGACATGGGGTCCCGCGGTATTGATCACTGAGGAACGCGGCCTGGAAGATAGCGATGCTTCTCTGGCGAGACGCGTCGACGACAACTTGCACATCGTTTATTTTTCCGACCCTCAGTTTGGAAACAGCAGCACCAGCGGCGCTCCGCCCTACCGTACCAACATCATGTATTACGCTTTTGCCAAGGCGAACATCCCCTTGACCAGCACCGGTGTTGCGGACAAAGAGCTCGGCGTGATTCCGTCGTCGTTTGCGTTGCATCAAAATTACCCGAATCCCTTTAATCCTTCCACGACCATTACGTTTGAGCTGCCATTGACGACCCGTGTGACGTTGAGCATTTTCGACGTCACCGGCAAGCGCGTGGCAACACTGGTGAATGGCACAATGCCCGCCGGCAAGCATTCTGTGGTCTGGGATGCCGCCAAGAAAATGGCGTCAGGCGTATATGTCGCCCAGCTTGAAGGCCAAGGGATTTCCGCCCGTATGAAGATGACCTTGATGAAATAAGGCAGGATTGTTGTTTGTGAGCTATTTCATCTTGTGAATTTGCGAGACCCCTAGCTGCAAATAGCGAAGGGGTCTCTGCTTTTGATAAAATACGCTCACAATGTTCGTAGGCTCGCCAGAAGTTCATAGGATTGATTTTTAGATTTTTGTTCTTGCGTGAGTCGTTGAAAAAGTATTGAACCCATTATTTGAGAGGGCAATAATGAAAATTGTCAACATTTTTTTAGTAGCGTTGCTTTTGACTTCTGTCAGTTCCGTATTTTCCGGCGACAAGAAGAAAAGTATGAAATATACGCAATACGTCCCCTACGTGGATAAGGCGAGTTTTACACCTAAAAAGGTCGATTTGAGCGGCATCAAGAAAGTTTCTTCCTCGCCCGGAGTTTCAGTGGTCGGTGGTCTGGCAAACACGTATTATGATTTTCAAACCAATGGCGGGGATGAGCATCGTGTTCACGTCTTGCCGGATGGTTCTGTCCACGTGGTATACATGGGAGGCACCAATCGTGCAGCGATCGGGGATGCCAGCCGCGGCAGTTTTTATGCGTTCAGTTCTGACTTTGGCGAAACCTTCACGAATCTCGGCCGCGTCGAGTTCGAGCGCGCGGGCTTTCCCAGCCTGGGCGTGACCAGCGAAGGGTACGCCCTCATTGTTTCGCATACCGGAGCCGTCCTTGGTACGAGTCTTTTCGTAGATGCGCTTCCCGGTCTCGGTATTTTTACATCGTATGATGCGCCGCGCGCTCCCATTGAATGCATCTGGCCCCGTGCGGCGGTCTCGACTAACAATCGCGTTATTTTCTATGGCTCTTCCGGTGGAACGGATGTCCCGGGCAATACCTGGAATGCCCTGGATTTGGGAACCTCAAGTTTTGCTTTTACGGAAAATCAGCCCTTGTTCCCGGATGTTGGTAACGAGATTCGCGGCAGCATCGCTGCGAGCGCGGGCGGCAAAGTTGCCCTGGTGCTTATTAATGGTCTTGACCTTCCGCCTGTGGCAGATTTCGGCAACAACAACATTATCCTGCGTGAATCTACAGATGGCGGCTTAACATTTGGCGATCCTGTCAATGTTACCGGCTACTCTGCAGACACCTCCTCCGTGCATGAGGCCTTCTGGTTGGGAATTAGCGCTATCTACGTCGGCGAAGAGTTGCATATCGTTTGGAACGAAGTTCTTGACCAGGTTCCAGGAGATGCAGGTATTTCCTACTTCGGTCCGGATCTGCGCATTAAACATTGGGCCGCGAGCGTCAATGGCGGCGTGCCCACCACCGCCGCGCGTTGGGATTCCGTTCATTTCTCCATCAATCAAACGGAAGGCGTCAACCACCTGCCCCTTGACTATCCCAGCATCGGCGTTGATGAAAATGGCATTCTGACGGTTGTATTCACGGGTTTTTCCGGGGATACCTTGAATGCTGATCCGGTATCCGGTTATGCGTATGGAGATATCTGGGCAGTTTCGTCTGCGAACAATGGGCTGCTTTGGGGTGAGCCAACCAATCTCACAAATAGCGTTGACATGGATGATCGCTATCCCTACATCTCAAGTTGGAATGAGTCCGGCAAGATTAACGTGATGTACATGTCGGATTCTGTTGCCGGTTCGTTTGCGTTCACCGATGCCGCTCCCGTTTCCACGCCGGATTTCTTGTTCTTGAAGGTCGATCATCCCTCAACAGAACCTTACGATTTCTATGCGACCGCCGTTGAGGACAAAACACCTGCGGTGCCAGAGAGATTCAGCCTGGATCAAAACTACCCCAATCCCTTCAACCCGTCAACGAACATTGCATTTACTTTGGCCAAAGCTGAAAACGCGAAGCTTGAAATTTTTAATACGATTGGCCAAAGAGTTGCGACATTGGTTAATGGAAAACTCCCGGCGGGCCAGCACAATATCACGTGGGATGCCAAAGACATGCCTTCGGGTATTTATTTCTATAAACTCGAAGCTGGCACGTTCAGTCAAGTGAAGAAAATGATTCTCGCAAAATAATCTGGCGCTTGCTCGAATACCGTTCTGATTTGAAAACGAACAATCGCAAGATTTGATGGATTATTATGCTGGTGTTTCTTACCCTCGGGATGCAGTTTACGCCCGAGGGTTTTTCATTAATCCTGTTATCCAGATGAAAACCAAATCCAAAAAGAAAAAAACACCGGCAAAATCTTCACGCGCTGCCGTTGCGCCTCGCCATCGGCGGCAAACGCGCTGGATGATCGCCGGCGCAATTTTAGCGGCCATCGTCATTACGGTGGTCGTTTTCGTTGAACAACGCGAGCCTGCGCTGGTGACGCCCGCATTTGACGGCGACCGCGCATTTGCGTTATTGCAGCGGCAGTGTGACTTCGGGCCGCGCGTGCCAGGCACTGCAGCGCACGCCGAGACGCGCGCTTTTCTCGTTGCCGAATTGCAAAAATTTGCCGATAATGTCGTCGAGCAATCGTTCGAGCATACGATCGACCGCCTGCAACAGACGGTGACGCTGACGAATATCATCGCCGGATTCAATTTGCAAGCGGGCCGCCGCGTGCTGCTCTGCGCGCATTGGGATTCGCGCCCATGGGCGGATCAAGACCCGGACTCCAGCCGGCACGATGAACCGGTTATGGGCGCGAACGATGGCGCTTCCGGCGTCGCGGTGTTGCTTGAAATTGCGGCTGTGCTCAAAGCGAATCCGCCTTCGGTCGGCGTTGATTTGATCTTGTTCGATGGCGAGGATTTTGGCGCGCCCGGAGAATCGCGCAGCTATGCCATCGGCGCGCAGCACTTCGCCGCCACCAAAGATGCGCGCTACAATCCCATGTTCGGCATTTTGCTCGACATGGTGGGCGATCGCGATTTGACGATTTATCAAGAAGGAAACTCGGTGCGCTTCGCCGGCAGCGTGGTCGAGCGCGTGTGGAACCTGGCCAGCCGCTTGGGCGTCAATGAATTCATGCCGGGCGTGCGCCACGAAGTTTTTGACGATCATGTGCCGCTGCTCGAAACCGGCATTCCGGTGATCAATCTCATCGATTTTGATTATCCCTACTGGCACACCACGGCCGACACGCCGGATAAGTGCAGCGCCGAGAGTTTGGCAAAAGTCGGCAAAGTTGTGCTGGCTGCAGTATACAATATTAAATGAAGCATTCGCCGTATTTTTGATAATGTTCTGGCAACGGCATGGCTGTTGCCTTCATACTTGAGAGTTCGCGCAACCATATGAAGCTGCGACGCCGATTTTTAATCTTCTTTTTCCTCTCATGGTTTGGCGCGGCGGGTTTTGCGCAAGAGGCGCGCATTGCCATAGATTCCCTGCAGATCGAGTCCGGCCGGCTGGTGATTGATTTTCATGTGGACAGCCTGCTTACCAATCAATTGATCTCCGGCATGCAGCGCGGCATCACCTCCTCGGCGCGGTTTCGCGTGCAGCTCTGGCGTAAATCCGGCTGGCTGTTCAACGCCCTCGCTGCAGAACGCGAGTTTCAAGTCAAATCGACGTTCGAGCCGTGGGAAAGCAAGTTTTTTGTGCAAAGCGCCGGCGAACGGCGCTTGACCAAGTCATTGGATTTCGTGCGCAGCAGTTGGGAACGGCACCGCCGGCTGGTTGTGGCAGATTCCAGCCAACTGAGCGCAAAGGCGCGCTACTATATCGTGATTGAAATCGTGCTCGAACCGGTGTCGCGCGAATCGTTGCAGGAAATTCGCGGCTGGCTCTCGGGCGAGGTGAAGGGCATGCGTTCGCAAGATTCCACGGATACTGGTCCGCCGCCGCCGCCAGTAAGCGGGTTGCGCTCACGCGTGTTCGATACCGTTGTGGACCTTACCGGTTTCGGCGCGCATGTCATGTCTGTGAAGTCAAAACAGTTTCAAATCGATCCAAGCGGCAGGATTAATTTTGCGCCGCCCTGAACGATAGTTGCGGTTTTTTTGCATGAGCGAGTCACAACGGTTTTGGTTTATAATATAAGGGATCATCATTATGCCAACGGACAACGTGGAGCGGGCTGCGAGGTTGGCGAGCTTCGATCTCGGCACGAATACATTTTTGCTGCTGATTGCCGAGATCAAAGATGGGCAAATCATACCGATTGATGAGCGGGAAACCATCGTTCGCCTCGGCAAGGGCGTCGATCGTGCGGGCAATCTGAACGCAGAGGCCATGCAGCGCGGCTTGGAATGCTTGCAAGAGTACAGCCGGCTCGCAGCCCAGCATCAATGTGAGAAAATTGTGGCGGTGGGAACCAGCGCCTTGCGGCAAGCGGCAAACCGGCAGGAGTTCTTGCAACGCGCGCAACACGAAACCGGTGTTGCCATTCACGTCATCGCCGGCGAAACCGAAGCGCGCTTGACATATCTTGGCGCATTATCGAACAAGCAAGATCTGGCCGAGCCGGTGGCCATTATTGACATCGGCGGCGGCAGCACGGAAGTGGTGATCGGCACGCTTGACGAGCTTGAACTTGTGCAAAGCATCGATATCGGCTCGGTTCGGCTCACCGAACGGTTTTTGTCGAGCGATCCTCCTGCAGTGGAGGAAACGGCTGCCGTGCGCCGGCATGCCGAAGCGATGATGCAGCAAAGCTGGGCGGGACAGGATTTCTACAAAGTGCGCAGCCTCGTTGGCACCGCCGGCACGATTACGACGTTGGCTGCCATGGCGCAAAAAATGAGAGATTATGATCCGGCTCAAATCGACCGCTTTTTGTTGACTAAGAAAACGTTGCGCAGCCTGGCGGCGGAATCGGCGGCGTTGACGCTGGCGGAACGCAAGAGGTTGCCGGGCTTGCCACCGGCGCGCGCCGATGTCATTCTGGCCGGCGGATTGATTCTTGAAACGTTCATGGATCTCTACGATTTCGATGAGATCATCGTGAGTCATCGCGGATTGCGGCACGGGGTGTTGCTGGGCGACAGCTTGGTGTTGGAGGAACAAATCTGAACGGCGCCGGTGCTCGTTTGAGGCAAGTATTTTAGACTAACAGCCGGCCTTTGAGCTTGTGTTTGAGCATTTCGCGGGCGCGGAAGATGCGCGCTTTCACCGTGCCCAGCGGAACATGGGTCAGCTCGGCGATCTCTTCGTAGGATTTTTCCTCGGTGTGCCGCAGAATGATGGCCTCGCGGTAATGATCCGGCAGTTCGGCAATCGCTTGCGCGATGAGAGAGGATTTCTCGGTGGAGAGCAAATCGTGATCGGTCGTGGCGTGAACGTCGGCGTACTCGCGCTTCAGTTCGCCTTCTTTGGATTGAATCGGCTTGTCGATGGAATAGGTTTGCAGTTTCTTCTTGCGCAGATGATCGATGGTGGTGTTGATCGCGATTTTGTAGAGCCAGGTGGAAAAGGCGAATTCCTTGTTGAAGGTGTGCAGCGCGGTAAACGCCTTCATGAAGGATTCTTGCAGCAAATCCTCGGTTTCCTCGCGATTATGCACCATGTTGTAGAGCAGATTATAAAGCGGGCCGCGATGCCGCGCCATCAGATCGGCATATGCCTTTTGGTCGCCCGTCAATGCTTTTGCGATCAGGGGTGCGTCGGATTTGGGGGTCGCCATAGCGCTCGCGAAGATTCTCGGATTTTTTGCCGAAGAATCTAATTGAAAATCGTCTAACAATCAAGCGAAAAGGCGGCGCCGCCACCCGCCGCACAAAAACAAACGCCGCGGCAATCTTTAAAATGACAATGCGGGACGGGAGTATGAATTCATGATTTGTGGCATTGGCATCGACCTGGTCGAAGTGGCGCGCATGGAAACGATGCTGGCGCGCTGGGAACAGCGCTTTCTTGCCAGAGTATTCACCCCGGAGGAAATCGCGCAATGCGAAGCCCGTGTGTCTCGCGCCGCTTCATATGCCGCGCGCTTTGCTGCGAAAGAGGCCTTTGCCAAGGCTCTGGGCACGGGCTGGGACGAACATTTTTCGTGGCAGGATTTTTCCATTGGAAACGACGCCGCCGGCAAACCGATTCCGATTTTGAGCGCCCGCATGCAAGCGCGCCTGGCCAACATCAACATTCACGTCAGTCTGACGCATTCCGATCATTACGCTTCTGCTGTAGTTGTTTTTGAGAAATGACCCAACGCGCGAGCCGCAACCAGGAAAATTCAACTGATTGAAGAAACAGCCGACAAAGCTCTATCGTGGGCAAGAAACGGTCAGAATTATATTCTGAATTTGAGAAGTTCATCACTTATTGGCATAATTCACTGTGCTGCAAGAATGCCAATTGCTGCTCCGCGGCGCTTGTC
>QEVD01000648.1 GCA_003576975.1 Candidatus Zhuqueibacterota bacterium | reverse complement strand
AAACCATAATAACCCCGCTCAAACGCAATATCCGCCTGAATCTCTCGCGTCGCACCTTCGCTTGCTTCATCCGCTACTTTAATCAATTCTCCCCAAAACTCCCGGCGCCAGTTGGTTTTGGCTTCAAGCAAAACTTCGTTCCAATTCTGGTGTCCAGCCTCAGGTTCAAGTAAAAAATGATAGTATAACCCGTCCACCTGATCGGCTTCGCGGCCTTTCTCTTTTCCCTGGCTGGTATGATACTCATACGCGCGGGCGTAAAAAGACCGCGTCTCCTGCGGCTGAGCTTGGTTTTGGTACCGCTGCTGGGTGCGGCGGATCAAATCGTGGCAGCGCCACCAGCCCTGGTCATATCTCACAAAACTGAATTGCTGCAAGCTGCGAAAATCCTTTTCCGAAAACTTCACGCCGTAAGCAGCAAGCAAGTGATTCAGGCTGTCGTGGTTGAAACGGCGCAACAAGGCCAGCCAGGGCAGGGCGGTTTGGTGCGGCTCGGGCAGCCGGCCAATTACGCGATGGAAGAGCCATTCTTCCGCACGGTGTTTTGCGTCAATTGCCTGCCGTATTTCCACCAGCGAGAGCGAGCCGGCCAGCGCCTCTTGCGCGGCCATGGCCACCAGCAGCGCATGTCCCCGCGTGAATTCCTGCACCGCCTGCGCCAGTCCCGGGGTTTTTATTCCCAAATTATCAAAGAGTTGTTGCGTATCGCGGAGCTTGAAAGGGTGCAGATCATCATCAGCCACGCCAAAATCCAGCGGCAGTTGCGGTGGATCCTGGCAGCCCACCACCGCGCGCAAGCCCGGGCAGAGCTTGTGGCAGCGTTCCAGCATGTTCCACAGCCAGCCGCTCAAGCCGCGGTCGCCGGTGCGCTGCAAAGCCTCGTAGCCGTCGAGAAAAACGACGGCGCGAGCCGGCAAGGCTCTGGCCAGATCGACAAAAGCATCGGCCAGGCGGCTGTGGGCGATTTTATCCATCTCATGCGCCTGGCGCATGACGGCATCCTGCGCCACATTGCTGACTGTTGCGCCCGCCTCGGCCTTGATGATTTGTGTGATGCGCAAGTTCGCGCGTTGGTTTTGCAGCTCGGTTAAAATTTCTCTGCGCTGCTGCTCGAAGCGGTCAAAAAGTTTTGCCGGGAGATTCGCGCGCCAGCCCCCGGCAAGTGTGGCCGCCATTGCAAAGCGATTCATCGCAGCCTCGGGAGAATCAAGATACAATTGCGTGTAAGCGAGCTTTTGCGGCGCGCAGCGAGTGGCGATCACGTAACGCATGAAAGTGGATTTGCCGTTGCCGCTCAAGCCGTGCAAAAAGAAAACCCACGGCTGAGGCGTGTCCCAGAGCCGGTCAAACGCCTGCACCTGGCGCTCGCGGTTGGTGAAGTTTTTGATGGGATCGAAAACGACGAATGGTGTGTCAGCGGTTTTTGGCATTTTGTTTAACCCCGGTAACTGTTCCCTTGCTGTGAATTTTTTGTTGGATGTTGCTGCCCTCGGCGTTTTGTTCAACCTCTTGCACGCTGCCGCCCGATTCGGCAGTCACGTCCTGCGAAATGCCGGCCGTTGGCGCAGACGGAGCTGCAGCCGTTGTTACATGTTTCCGCTCGAATTCCAGCGTTGTAACCGCCATATTGAGTTTTACAGCCTTCAAACGAAACCAGCGCCGAAGCGCGAATACGACTGCGGCAAGCACGATCGTCGCAATCAGCGTTATCGCCCACAGCGGCAGTGAAATTTGTTCGAGCCAGGTTGGCATGTTTGACTCTCCGGTTTGAGTTTGGCCAGCGCCCGGGCGGTGGAAGTATGAGTACTTTGATTTATCATGGCAGGGATCTTGTGACGTATCATGCACACCGCCGAGCAACTCACAAGATCCCAGGGATGACAGGGCGCTCGTGTGTTCGAATGATAGCAATTTCACCGCAAAATTCCATGCACTTTTTGCTATCGCAATAAAAGCCATTGTGATTCCGCCCAATCTTTGCTTATCTTTTCCCACCGAATTCCCCTTTACCGAAGGAAGCGAACATGCCAAACGATCAAACCGCTGGCCCACCAACCTGCCCGCAATGCGGGTTCGTGAATCCCGCTGGCTTCAACTTTTGCGGCAAATGCGGCGCGGCGTTGGCTGCGGCGGAAAACCCCGGCCGCGTCTCAGTCAAAGCCGAACGCCGGCAAATCACGGTGATGTTTTGTGATTTGGTGGGGTCGACGGACTTGTCCGCGCGCCTCGATCCCGAAGATTTGCGCGAGTTGGTGCGGGATTATCAAGAAGCATGTGAGAAAGCCA
>QEVD01000647.1 GCA_003576975.1 Candidatus Zhuqueibacterota bacterium | reverse complement strand
GCAGGCCACAGTTTTCAGCATGAATTGGCGCTGGCTTCCGCGCACGGCCTGCTCGGCAGCGTGGATGCCAATCGCGGCGATTTGTTGTTGGGCTGGGATACCGATCAGTTTCCCACGGACATTTACGAAACGATCTCTGCGATGCGCATATCGGCGGCATGGATGCTTTTGCGCTGGCGCTGAGAGTTGCGTATCGCATGCAGGCAGACGGAGTTTTGCAAAATCATATCAGCAAAAGATATGCAGGCTATGATTCCGGCATGGGCGCAAAAATCGAAAAGCGCCAAACCTCATTGGCAGAGCTTGAAAAGCATGCGCTGCAAAGCGGGGAACCGGAAATCCGTTCGGGCCAGCAGGAAAAACTTGAGAACATCATCAATCAGTATTTGGTGAATGTGATCAAAGCGAGCTAAGCTGGCCGATTACCCCCTGTCTTGCGGGAGCAATTCCCAGAAGTTGGTGTTTCAAAATTACCCGTTCATTGAGCCGCGAAATTATGTCACCACTTCGTGGTTTCATGAAGAAAAAACGCCAAATGGCTATAATCATGTCATCCCTTCGGGATTTTCCGAGCCGAGAATCCCGAAGGGATGATATGATTATGGAAGGATAGCCAACAAGAACAGAGTAAAACCCGAAGGGTGACATATTTACTGCATCAACTCTTGGGAATTGCACCCGTGTCTTGCACAATTGATGAGGCGAATGATCTGTTTTCGAGTACATGGTTTGCGCGAAAGCAGACTTCTCGGCTACACACATAGCGAACAGTTGCCGTGAAAAAATTTATCCATTCTCGCCCTGTCATCCAGGGACCCTGTGAAGTATTAAACACAGTGCCGAGTACTTCACAAGGTCCCTTCTGGATGGCAAGGCTAAGGATGATTCGTATTTAAGGTAACAAGCATTTGGCTGGTATCGCTGGCTATTTTCATTCATTGGAAATTTTCTTCAATCGACTTGCTGATAAAAAACGAGGCGTTTTATCAAAATACTTGAGCTGTGAACCTGAGAGAGGAGGAGCAATCGTGGCACTACATGCGCTGGATTGGGTTGTTATTGCGGCATATTTCGCCGTGATTTTGGGTTTGGCGTGGTGGGTGATCAAGCAAAGACAAGACAATCCCACTGACTATTTTCTCGCCGGGCGCCATCTCGGCTGGTTTGTGATCGGCGCCTCCATCTTTGCCTCCAATATTGGCTCCGAGCATCTGGTGGGCCTGGCCGGCACAGGCGCCACTGACGGCGTTGTGATGGCGCACTACGAATTGCATGCGTGGTGTTTGCTCGTGTTGGGCTGGGTCATGATTCCTTTTTACATGCGCTCCAAAGTCTTCACCATGCCCGAATTTTTGGAGCGGCGCTTCTCACCGACAGCGCGCACGGTGCTTTCCGTCATCTCGCTGGTGGCGTATGTCTTGACGAAAATTGCCGTGGGCATTTTTGCCGGCGGCGTCGTCTTCAGCGTGTTGCTGCCGGATATCAATTTTCTCGGCCTCGACAGCTTCTGGGCCGGTTCGATTTTGGTGATCGTGCTCACCGGACTTTATACGATATTCGGCGGCATGCGCGCCGTGGCATACACGGAAGCCTTGCAAACAGTGATTCTCATCATTGGTTCGGCCTTGGTCACGTTCTTTGGCCTGAAAGCCCTGGGAGGATGGGGCGAGCTGCGCGCTATTGTCGGACCGGAGATGCTTAATCTTTGGAAACCGCTGGTACCTGCCGGCATCGAAAGTACCTGGGCGCCGGTGCGCGAAACCGGCCGCATGGCCTGGTATTTTAATGACAATTATCCCTGGCTCGGCATGTTGTTCTGCGCGCCGATCATCGGCTTGTGGTACTGGACCACGGATCAATACATCGTGCAACGCGCGTTGGGCGCGCCGAATGAAACCGAAGCCCGGCGCGGCGCCATCACCGCGGCGTTCTTGAAACTGTTGCCGGTTTTTATTTTTATCATCCCGGGCCTCATCTGTTTCGCATTGGCGCAAAGCGGAAAAATTCCGGCGTTGCGCGCGCACTTGTTCAGCGCCGAAGGCGAGTTGTTGCGGGACAATGCGCAGCAGGCCTTTCCGTTGCTCGTTGCGCATGTCATGCCCATCGGCATTCGCGGGCTGGTGGTGGCAGGCCTGCTGGCGGCATTGATGAGCTCGCTGGCCGGCGTTTTTAATGCCTCTTCCACGCTGTTCACGATGGATTTTTATTCCCGGCTGCGGCCACAAGCCACGCAGCATCAATTGGTGTGGATGGGGCGCGTGGCGACGGCAGCGATGGTTCTCATCGGCCTGCTCTGGATTCCGGTGATTCGAGGCGGCAAGGGACTTTATGATTATCTTTATCTGCAAGGCGTGCAGGCGTATCTCGCGCCTCCCATTTTTGTCGTCTTTTTTCTCGGCGTCTTCAACAAACGATTGAATGCCAAAGGCTGTCTCGCCGCGTTGGTCACCGGTTTTGCTTTAGGACTTTTACGCCTGGCGGTTGATACACCGGTCAAGTTGGTCGAGAATTTTGCCTACACTCAAGGTTCGTTTTTTTGGATTATCAACAACATTTTCTTCCAGTACTACAGCTTGCTCATTTTCGTTGTGTGCGTGATCGTTATGGTGGTGGTGAGTTACATGACGGAAGAACCCGCTTATTCCAAAATCAACGGCCTGACCTATGCGACGACTTCGCACGAAGATCGCGCAGCTTCACGCGCGAGCTGGAGCAGAGGTGATGTGATCGCCTCGGGCGTGGTGCTGGCGCTGATCATGATGGCTTATCTTTATTTTACGGGGTGAAAAGCCAGGCAGAATGATTGGCTGGCAGAATGATGTGTATCAAGATTATTCTTCCGGGCATGATTTTGCCATGTAAGAAAATCCGGCAGA
>QEVD01000646.1 GCA_003576975.1 Candidatus Zhuqueibacterota bacterium | reverse complement strand
ACAATCAAAAAAATGGCGCTATAAACCGGGTTGCGATGCAGCACCATTGCCAGCGCGGAAACCACCGCCAACACGGCGAACGCATAGAATAGGATTTCTTGCACAGTGATGATCGAATTTATGAAATGATGGGGGACACCTTCCTCAGATTTCGGAGGCTCTCTTGGGGAGTCCAGCATGGGGGTCAGGTATGATGCGCGTTACTCCTGCCTGATCACGAAGCCAATTCGCTTACAACTTGTGCGACTCCCGCAGCCACATAAGCCCAAAAATCAACGTCCTTGCCGCTAAAACATGCATCCGTATCATTAAGTAAAACGTTGGGCAATATACACTCTTTGCCTAAAAAGTCAAGCGGATTTTCCCTGCACATGGCGCTGCCGAGTAGATATGTTTGCTTCATGATCAGTCATCATTAGAGTCTTTAAAATCAATTCTGTGCTTTTTCGGCAAATATTTTTAAACCGCGAATTAACGCTAATATTTTTATTCGCGTCAATTCGCGCTTATTCGCGGTTGACTTGTTTGGTTCCGGCTCGTTCGGGTTATGATAGCGTTTGCCATGAATTTGTTTTGCACCAAGCGTCACGCTGTGATATATTGCTGCGTCCCCTTGAGAAAGAACCCGCTAAACCGGAGTCAACATGGCAACCCTGCGCCCCTCACCGCTGCTGCTGCCGCAAGCCGCGCATGCAGCTCAAATCGCCTGCCCGCCGTATGATGTGGTCACCACTGCCGAAGCGCGGCAAATCGCGGCCGGCAACCCGGCTTGTTTTCTGCACGTCGTGCGCCCGGAAATTGACTTGCCGGAGACGATTGATCCTTACGATCCTCTCGTCTATCAAAAAGCCCGTGAGAACTTTACTCGCTTTCAAGCAGAAAAACTCTTCGTCCAAAGTTCCGGGCCGCAACTTTTGATCTATCGTTTGAAGACGCAGGCGCATGAACAAACCGGCGTGGTGGGTTGTTGCAGCGTCGATGACTATGACAACGAATTGATTTGCAAGCATGAAAAAACCAAGCCGGACAAGGAAAACGACCGCGTGCAACACATGCTCGCGCTGGCAGCGCATCCCGAAGCGGTGTTGATCGCTTATCGCGGCCGCGATGAAATCAACGCGCTAGTAGAAGCCGAATGCCGCAAACCACCGCTATTCGATTTTCGCGCCGACGACGGTGTGCAACACACGGTTTGGCAGGTTGGCGATCCGGCCGCGTTTGTGTGGGCATTTCAAACCGTGCCGCGGCTGTACATTGCTGACGGCCATCATCGTTCCGCGGGCGCAAGCCGAGTGCGGGCGCATTGGTGTGAACAGAATTCCAATCATACCGGTGTGGAAGAATACAATTTTTTCCCGGCCGCACTTTTTCCCGCCGAACAACTCCGGATTTTGCCTTACAATCGCGTCGTGCGGGGATTGTCGGATTGGCAGCCGGAAGACTTTTTGCACGCGTTGCGCCGTGACTTTTTGTTAACAAACAATGCGCCTCCCTCGCCTTTGCGCAAAGGCGAGATCAGCTTGTATGTTAATGGAAGCTGGCATGGGCTTGCGCTCAAATCTTCGTCACAGCAAGCGACCACCGCGGCGCTTGCTGTGACGCGGCTGCAAGAGCAGATTCTCACGCCTTATTTTGGCATTCTCGATCAGCGCACCGATCCGCGTATCGATTTTGTGGGCGGCATGCGCGGTGTTGAGACGCTAAAGCAGTTGGTCGATTCCGGGAAGGCGCAGATGGCCATCAGCCTTTATCCCACCAGCCTCGATGAACTCTTCGCGGTTTCCGATGCCGGCGAGTTGATGCCGCCAAAATCGACGTGGTTCGAACCCAAGCTGCGCTCGGGGTTGTTCGTGCATCCGTTTTAGAAAGATTGATATGGTTTGATGTGACAATGTAGAGTTGGTGCAAACACCGAGTTGTGTCATTCTGCAAGAATCTTGTGAAGTAAAAAGAAAGCGACTCAAACCGGCAGCAAACCCAGTACTTCACAAGATTCCTCCTGAAAGAAACTAGGATCGTCATTTAAATAGCCTTCTCATTGTTTTCTCGAGAAGGCCAGCTTAATGACCCCAACGGGGCATAGGTGTCAAGCTAGAGGATGGTGCCAGTCCCCAACGGGGACGAATATGACAGCGAAGGGCAACGCCCTGGGATTAGGGAGCATTTTAAGACGACAAAGCCCCAACGGGGCGGCATCCGTTTTCTATTCTGCCCTTTCAGGGCGATTGTAATAATTGGAACCAATCGCGGTCCCAGGGTTTCACCCTGGGCTATCACATCACGCTCCTTCGG
>QEVD01000645.1 GCA_003576975.1 Candidatus Zhuqueibacterota bacterium | reverse complement strand
GATGAGAATGCGCGCAAATCCGGATTCCTCCGCCGTTGAACTTGATTTGACTTCTTCGAGCGTGGCATCCAATTCCTGCAGTCGCTGGCGCAAGGTTTCGCGGTCAGGCGCTGCGGCGGCAGTCTCTTGCAAAAGCCCTTCCGCCTGCAGCAAGAAACTTTGCGCCACCCGCGCCATCATGCGGAATGCCGCCACAGAACGCAGCGTGTGGGGCCGGCGGGCACAAATTCTTTCCGCCGCGACATACGATCGCCGCGCCAACTCGACCAGCGTTTGGGCTTCGCTGCGTGAGGACTCCTGCGCGCGGGTTTCGACTTCCTGCACGTCGCGCTGCAATTGCTGCAATTCTGCCTCGCATTGTTTTTCAAATTCAAGTGCGGGAATTCCAGCGCTGCGCGTGGTGGCTTCGATCAAGTTGCGACCGCTGGTGATATAGCGCTGCGCCTGGGCGTATTGTTGTCTGGCCAATGCGGTTTCGGCGTCGTATGCCAATTTGCGCGCTTGTCCCAGCAACGCGCGCATGCCCGGGCGCGGCGCGCTTCCGGCGGCAAGCTGTTCCTCGGCGCGCGCCAGCATATCGCGTAAAGCATGCAACTCACTTTTGAGTTGCCCTTCATCTTGCGCCTGGCCTTGCGCCGGACAAAGCGCCAGAGCGCGCAGCAACAAGCGGTTCGCGCCGTTGCACAAGTTCTCTGCCAACGCTTGATCGCCGCGGCGAAACGCATCCTCAGCCAGGCGTTTTTGCTTCAGGCCTTGCTCATAAACATTCTTGGCAAGAGGATTATTGCATTGCTCAACGGTTTCTTGCGCTTTTGCGGCCAGCTCAACCAGATAGGCGACGCATGTCGAAGAGCCTTGCACGAGCTTCAACGCACGCTCCAGCAATTCGCGCGCAACACGATAATGCCCCACGGCCTCGAGGCGGCGGCCTTGTGCGGCGCGGTCGCCGTGCTGGAGATTTTTCTTGGCCTCTTGCAACAGGCGCTCATCACTTCATTTTCAGCGCGGCGCACCAGCTCATCCAACTGGGCGCGGAGCTGCTGCGCGGAGGTGCGCAGCACGATTCCCAGCGCGGCTTGCACCAGCTTGGTGGCTTCTTCGATTCTGAGACGTGCATCTCGGAAGCGCCGTTCTGCAATCGCCTGTTCCGCTTTTTGTTTCAAGCCCTCGGCCTCGATCAGCAGCTTGCGCGTCTCTTCGGTGCCAAAGTCAGCCAAAACCTCGCGCGCGAATTCGATTAGATTTTTCAGCTTCTCGAATTCCGCCAGCGGGCCATGCTCTTGCGCCTGCGCGGCATTGAGCAAAAACATGCCCGTGAAAATGAGAACCGGCCATTTTTTGAATACGCTTTTGATCATAAATCTATTCACTGAGACAATTTACCAACCAATTGCTGTGCAAGGCTTATGCCTGCTCTGTAAACAAAAAAGCTCATGCGATCCTGCTTAATTTTTTCAGATAGTTAGAACCAAAAAATTTTGCTCAAACATCTTGTAAAGCCTGATGTTGTACGCTATTGCACAACTGGCGGTGTACCCTATTGAACAAGTGGCCCGAGCGTTTCGCTACACCAATTCATCAATAGAAAACAAAACCAAGTTCGTTTAAGACTTTCCATTTGCTTATTGCTTAAAACAAAAAAGTGGCGCCGATGAAAGATCAAGCGCCACTTTGGTTAAACCTCAAACACTCAAACTAAAGCAAAACTTCAATCCGTTTTTGTCTGGCTGGCGCCGGCATTTTCCAGCTCATCCGCGAGAGAACCAGCGTCGTACAACTTGCGCAATGCTTCGATCATGTACGCCGGATGCACGGCAACAGCGCGGCTGACGGCGTCGTCGTAAACATAACGCCCCACCAAGCTCTCAATGTTGCCGTCGAAAATCAAGCCCACCAACTCAGCATCTTTGTTGATCACCGGCGAGCCGGAATTGCCGCCGATGATGTCGTTCGTCGTCACGAAATTCACCGGTGTTCTGAGATCGAGTTTGTCATGGCGGTCAAGAAAACGCTTGGGCAAATCGAAGGGCGGCTGCATACCAAAGCTGTATAGGCGATCATAAAGACCATAGAGCGTCGTCATGGCCGGCGCTTGCGTGCCGTTCATGGGATAGCCCGCCACTTTGCCGTATGACAAACGCAGGGTGAACGTCGCATCCGGATTCGTCGACTTGCCATACGCCGCAAAACGCGCTTTACCGATTTTTTCACCCGCCGCTGCGATCACACTCTCCACATGATCCTCGTAAGTTTTATTCATTTCGCGCATCATGGGATCGAGCTTGCGCGCGAGAACGATCAGCGGATCATCCGAGGCCTTGACCGCTTTCTCGCCGCCTTCCACCAGCGACTTGCGAAAAGCGACATCGGCCAGCTTGGTGCCGGCGAGCAATTCTTTTGCAACCTCCGCTGGCTGGCGGCCGTTCAGCACAGTTTTGATGAACGGATCATCCGGGCCCAGTTCTTCCAGAGATTCTTGCAGGGCATCTGCCAGCAATACTTCCTCCATCGCGGGATAAACCGGCGCAGGCGAGAAAAGTTTGAATTTTAATTCTTCGAGCTGCGCATCATGAAAACCGTCGAGGCGTTCGGCGTCTTTCTTCTTAATTTCGGTGGCGTACATCACGATGTTTTTGGCCAAGCCCGCCAGGCGGGAATTGCGCAAGTCGCGATAGCGCAGCGCATTTAACATCTCGATCTGTTTCTGTTCGGCGTGTGCGATCATATCCCAGGCTGAGCCGTAGGCGTTTTGCCATTCCGGTTTGCTCGCCACCAGCGCGCGAAAGTCATTTTCATCCTTTTCCTTTTTCGCCATGATCTCTTTATTGCGCAAACCGTTGTACTCGCCGGTCCAGGCTTTGAGCGCATTCTCAATGCCAAAAATCTGGCCCCGCGCTTGACGCGCCTGCTCGGGACCCTGCGCGGCATATTTGCGCAAAACGTCCAATCGGCGCGCGTAAGTTTTCAAACGATAGGGATAAGAATGATCGCGTTGCCGCGCGAGCTGCGCCATGGTTTGCAGGCGGTCGGTGGAACCGGGATGGCCGGACACGAACACGAGTTCGTCAACGGCCGCGCCTTTGGTATTCCATTTGAGATAATGTTTGCTCTGCACCGGTTTGTTGTTTTCATACACGCGTACGATCGTCATGTCGAGATCATAGCGCGGAAACGTGAAATTATCGGGATCGCCGCCGTAAAATGCCGCTTGTTGCTCCGGCGCGAAAACCAGGCGAACGTCGGTATATTTTTTATAGCGGTAGAGCCAATACTCGCCGCC
>QEVD01000644.1 GCA_003576975.1 Candidatus Zhuqueibacterota bacterium | reverse complement strand
TGTTGAACGGAGCCCCGCTGCGCGGGGCAGGATTTATCGACAAGCCACAGTGGTGATTTGCTGTGGCTTTTTTGTTTTCACGGTCATAACATACCTGTGCCAACAATTAACCTTTTTCACAAAGGAGGTACGTTATGACCGAACTCCGAACCCGCATGCTGCAAGATATGCAGCTCCACGGCTACTCCCAACGCACGCAGGAGTTGTACCTGCGCGCCGTCCGCCAACTTGCCGAGCATTACCACAAGCCTCCCGATCAAATCACCGAAGAAGAATTGCGCGACTACTTTCTCTACGTGAAAAACGTCAAGAAATGGTCGCGCACTGCCAGCACCATCGCGATCTCCGGCATCAAATTCTTCTTTGAAAAAACGCTCGGCCGGCAGTGGACAACTTTTGAACTCGTGCGGCCGCATCGCGAGAAACGCCTGCCCATCATTCTCACGCGCGATGAAATCCGCCGCATTCTGGATTGCGTCCGCTTCGCGCGCAACCGCGTTTGCCTCTTCACGATCTACTCCTGCGGCCTGCGCTTGCTCGAAGGCTGCAACCTGAAAGTTTCGAACATCGACAGCGGCCGCATGGTGATCCACATCGAGGGCGGCAAGGGTAACAAAGATCGTTATGTGCCGCTGCCCGAGCGAACCCTCGAAGAGCTGCGCCAGCACTGGAAGACGCATCGTAATCCCGTGTGGCTTTTCCCTGCAGCCGGTCGCGGCGGCAAACACGATGACTTTGCCACGGCTACCCGGCCCACGCCGTTTAGCAACGTGCAAATCGCATTCAAAACGGCACTGCGCAAGAGCGGCATCAACAAACCCAATGCTTCGGTACGCACGCTGCGGCATTCTTATGCCACGCATCTCGTCGAACAGGGCATTAACCTGCGCTTGATTCAAGAGTATCTCGGCCACAACTCGCCCCGCACCACTGCGATCTACACGCATCTGACCGAGGTGGCGCAAGCACAAGCCGCCAAAGTCATCAATCGCTGGATGGCAGCACTCTAAGCCGTGATGAGATCATGGCCGAACTCGCTGACATCTTCCGTGTCAGCGCGACGAGTTATTTCGCAAAGCATGGCCAGAAAATGTTGCCCAGCCACAAGCGCGCAATCCGCGACATCATCAGATGCCGCACCGAGGCCTTGGGTGGCAGCGTTTATCTTTGCCGGCAGTGTGAAGATTATCGCTACAGCTATCACTCATGCAAGAATCGCCACTGCCCGAAATGCGGCAATGCCGCGGCCACGGCCTGGATCGCGGCCCACAGCGCGATGCTGTTACCGGTGCCGCATTTTCTGGTCACAGTCACACTGCCAGCTTCGCTACGACAGCTTGCGCGCCGCAACCAGAAACTCATCTATGATTTGATGATGCGCTGCGCCGCCCAGGCGATACAAAAACTCGCCAAAGATCCCAAGTGGATCGGCGGCGAACTGGGCATCATCGGCGTTTTGCAAACGTGGGCGCGCGATCTGCATTATCATCCGCACGTTCACTTCATCGTCAGCGGCGGCGGCATTTCTGCTGATGGCCACAAGTGGCTGCCGGCGCAGGGTAACTTCCTGATGCCGCATCGCGCGGTGGCGCACATCTTTCGCGCCAAATTTCGTGATGCGCTCAGACAAGCAGCGCCGGAGCTTTTTGCGCAAGCGCCGCCGGAAGCGTGGAAGACACGCTGGGTTGTTGACATTCGTCCGGCGGGCAGCGGCAAAACCGCGCTGAAATATTTGGCGCCTTACATCTTTCGCGTGGCGATCAGTAACAAGCGCATCGTCAGCTTCAAAGATGGCCTGGTCACGTTTCGCTATCAAGATAACAATGACACCTGGCATTGCAAAACGCTGCCCGCCGAAGCATTCATGTCGCGCTTTCTCCAGCATGTTTTGCCCCGGCGCTTTGTCAAAGTGCGCTACTATGGCTTCTTGAATCCGCGCAAGCGCGCGCTCCTCGAGGCAGCCCAAGCCCGGTTTGGTGTAACACCGGCGAAAGGAAACTGCTCCGGCGAACCTCCAGACACGGATAAGCCACCGGTCATGCGCTGTCCGAAATGCGGAACACCGCTGGTGTTCGTGCGAGAGATTCCGCCGCTACGGCAGAGCGAGAGCTTTGCGAATGCGTGCCGTGCGCCCTGAGTAGCGATGTTGTTTGTAGATCGCCGCAATCGTCGTGCTGATTTGGTTTGGGCAAAAGCGTTGAGAATTTTGCCATAGGAAACGTACGCCCAGGCCTGTTCGATTCACGCCTCAACAAGAGTCAAAACCGCATTTCAAGTCATGAGACCCGCGAAAACTTTGAAGATTCTCACCCT
>QEVD01000643.1 GCA_003576975.1 Candidatus Zhuqueibacterota bacterium | reverse complement strand
GCGCCGCACAGGCCAAGCCGGTGAAAACCAGCCCCACACCAGCGCCGGGCGGAAATGGAGCGGCTTTGCTAAACCCTTTCGTGGGCAGCTCGGCTTGCCAGGATTGTCATGAAGAAATCTTCGGCAAATGGCAGGAAACCCTGCACGCCCACGCGTTCGCCACGCTCGTTGCCAAGAACGAGCAGGCGAACGCCGAATGCCTGAGCTGCCACACTGTGGGTTTTGGAGAAGAAACCGGTTACAACCAAACCGCCGCGACCGCGCATCTGACGAATGTCGGATGCGAGTCCTGCCACGGCCGCGGTGGTTTTCACGTGCGCACCCGCAGCACGGCGTTGAGTTTCGCCAAAGCCACAGAAGCAACATGCGTGCGTTGCCACACGGAAAAAATGTCGCCGAAGTTTGTGTATGCGGAGTGGGTGGGGAGGGTGCATTGAGGTTATAATCGGCGCAGTCAGACGTTGGTGATGGCGCGCGTTGGGATTTGCATGCAAGATACACCGTACCCAAGATGAAGCTGATTGTCCAATAACGAAAAAAACGTGATGCAAAGCTGTCGAGAAGTTTTCAATGTTGGCCACTTTGGGGCTTGAAAAATGTCTATTTGAGAAACATTTTTTAGAAATTTCTAATGATGAAAACAAATGGCTACCATTGGAGCGCTGGGAAATGCGGTTGCTAGGCAGGTTCGTAAGGTTGTTAGTCGTGTCGACAGATCATAAAAAATGTAAATGAGGAACACAACTTGTCTATACTAGAAAACCTTACACAGCCGCTCACAAAGCTACTTGAAATAGTGGCCAATGCGATAGGTGTCATCTATAAACCAGAGCAAATTCGCAGAGAAGCGAAAGCGCACGGTGACGCTTCCATAATTTTGGCGGAAGCCAACGCTACAGTTAAAGAGATTGAATTAAGAACGCGTTTAAGATTGGACCATATAGAGAATCGTCGACAGAAAAATTTGGAACAGATCATTGGTAAGGCGGCGCTGTTTCTTCCAAGTAAAGTCGATAATAAACCAGTTGATGAAGATTGGACAGTGAAGTGCACCCCTAAAGTTGGACACTCTTGCTAAGGAATACCTGAACGGTTATATTGGTCCAACCCCAAGGGAGCACGAACATGTCAAAGAATCGCAGAAGCTTTACGCCTTCTTTCAAAGCCCAGGTTGTGTTAGAAGTCATGAGCGGCGCTAGGTCCGCTGCCGAGGTTTGCCGGGAGCACCAGATCAACCCTCAGCTTTTCAGTCAGTGGAAAAGTCATTTGCTGAACAATGCCGCCAGCCTTTTTGATGGCACCGCCCGTCGCAGTGCGGAACAAGCCCGTATCGAAGAGCTGGAAAGAGTGCTAGGGCAAAAAACCCTGGAAGCTGAGATTTTAAAAAAAGCCTCGAACATTTTGCAAACACATCTCACCAGAAACGGGAGGTCGTGATGAAGTTGATTGCGGACCATCCCGTGGAGGTGGTTTGTCGGGCGTTAGATTTTCCCCGCAGCAGTATTTATTACCGGGGCAAAGAGCCTGACGAAAGCAGCCTGAAAAAGGCCATCTCGGAGTTGGCAGCGGCGTGGCCAACTTTTGGTTATCGTCGCCTCACCGCCATGCTCAAGCGCGAGAACTGGCGCGTCAATCGCAAACGTGTGCTTCGTCTCATGCGTGAAATGGGCTTATTACGCGCTGTAAAGCCCAAGAAAAAACGAACGACCGACAGCGAGCATTCTCATCCACGCTATTCAAACCTGGTCGCCGATCTCGCGGTAGTTCGCCCGGATCAGGTTTGGGCGGCGGACATCACCTACATCCGCTTGGGCCAGGGGTTTGTTTACCTTGCGGTGACTCTCGACGTCTACACGCGCGCGATTCGCGGATGGCATTTGGGACGCAGTCTTGATCTGAGTCTGACGCTTTCTGCGCTGCGCCAGGCCTTGTCAAAGAGCACGCCGGAGATTCATCACTCCGATCAGGGCATTCAGTACAGCGCGCCGGCCTACATCGAGGTTCTGCGCGCCGCGGGCG
The DNA here is from genome assembly GCA_003576975.1 of Candidatus Zhuqueibacterota bacterium. Lineage (GTDB taxonomy): Bacteria > Zhuqueibacterota > Zhuqueibacteria > Zhuqueibacterales > Zhuqueibacteraceae > Coneutiohabitans. The sequence continues at coordinate 294 of QEVD01000643.1, read as the reverse complement.
TCAAAATCAGCATGGCAGAAGTTGGTCAGCCGACGCAGAACGGTTACGCCGAACGCGTGATTCGAACCATCAAGGAGGAAGAGGTTGATTTGTCTGACTATCAAGACTACAACGAGGCACGCCAACAAATCAAAAAATTCCTCGAAGAGGTTTACAACAAAAAACGAATTCACTCGGCTTTAGGCTATCTGACTCCGATCGAATTCGAAAACCAGTGGAACAAACAAAACAAAACCGCAGTCAAAGTTCCTTAACAAAAGCCCTTTTTGTGTCCAAAAAATGGGGTGCACTACA
>QEVD01000062.1 GCA_003576975.1 Candidatus Zhuqueibacterota bacterium | reverse complement strand
CTCGAAGGCGAAATTGCGCAAATCATTCCCAATCCTAATGCGCTGAACAACAAGGAAACCGGCGATCCGAACGGCGTGGCGTATGTAGACGATTTCGAAGGCACGAAACGCACGACGCCGCTGGGCGTGTCGCGCCGCGCCTGGGTGCAATCTTCGATTCCGGTGGAGATTTTGAACGACGACCTGGCCGTGCTCTATGACGATCCGGGAGGCGATCTCCTCACCCGGCCACGACGCAAAGCGCTGGCGCGGCGCGGCGATTTTATTTGGTGGAATCCGATTCAAGGCATTCCGGTAACCGAAATTTATACGACGCGACAGACGAATGCGGGTTTGGGCGGCGCGCCGCAAAATCTGCCGGTGTTGGTTTTTGATTTCATTCCGCAACCGGCCCGAACGCCGCAAGGCACGCCGGTGTCCGAACCGGAAAAATCCTGGGCCGGTATTTTGCGCGCATTGTCGCCGGGTTATTTCGATCAAACCGAATCAAAATTTTTGGAAATCTGGATCAACGGTGACACCGGGCGCGTTCACATCGATCTTGGCTTGATTTCGGAAGACGCCATTCCCAACGATTCGCTCAACTCCGAGGATTTGGTACGCAATCGTTTTTTCAATAACGTTCTCGATGACGGCGAAGACGTGGGGCTTGACATGATGGTGGGCGCCGATCCCAACGATTTTTGGGATATCAATCGCAACGGCGAGCAGGATTGGGGCGAGCCTTCCAGCAACGACGATTGGGTGTCCAACAAAATTTCATTTGGCGGCGGCACGTTGAACGGCACGGAGAACAACGGCAAGGGCGGCAGCCTGAGCGATGAAGGCGGCTTGCGGCCGGACACCGAAGATTTGAACGCCAACGGCTCGCTTGATCGCGACAACAGCTATTTGAGTTATTTGATCGATCTCAACGATCCCAGCCAATCCAGCAAATACATTGCCGGGCGCGGCCGTGAAGGCAGCGGCTGGACGCTGTATCGCATTCCGCTCACGGATGCCGCTGACACCGTGGGTGTGGCCACGCTGTCGCGCGTGGAATTCGCGCGCATTTGGATTGACGGTTTTAAGCAACCGGGCCGCTTGCAATTGGCGGAAATCAGCCTGGTCAGCAATGAATGGAAAGAGGTGGGCATCACAAAAGAACCCAATGCCTTCGGCGAATTCAACAAGGAGAAGGACGAGCGCTTCGATGTGACCATCATCAACACGGAAGAAAATCCTTCCTATCCGTTTCCGCCCGGCGTCAAGCGCGAACAAAACCTCATTCAAAAAATCGAAGAGAAGGAACAATCCCAGGTTTTCCGCATTCGCAAAGCCGTGCCGCCGGGGGGCGTGGTTCCTGCCGGCTTGATTCCGGGTGAGATTGCGGTGGCGCAAAAATCTCTGCAATCGTTGAATTTTGTGCGCTATGACAGTTTGAAAATGTTCGTCTACGGCAGCCCCGGCGTCAAAGTCAATGCCGACACCTCGACGATTAAATTTTTCATCCGGTTTGGCGCGGATGAAAATCACTTTTATGAATTTCGTGAAGATGTTTTTCCCGATCCGGACTCCACCAGCGGCAACAATCCCAACCGTTGGGACCGGCGGAATGAGATGACGATCTATTTGCCGGCGCTGACTGACTTCAAGCGCGTGCTGCAAGATTCTGCGTTGCTGGCGGAGGCCATGCAATCGGGCGCGGTGAAGCAGATTCCGTCGGGCATCACGCAGGTGGATGATTATTTCAGCTTCGTTCCCAATCCGGCAAAACGTCAGGAATGGCGCGTGCGGGGCAACCCCTCACTCACCAATATTCGCCTGCTGACGGTCGGCATACAAAATGTCGGGCAGCAGGAATTCACCGGCGAAATTTGGCTGGATGAGTTGCGCGTCTCCGGCGTTCAAAAAGAAAAAGGCATGGCCATGCGCGGGCGCGCGGATTTGCGGCTGGCGGATCTCGGCGGCATCAATCTCGAAATCGAAGATGTGGACGCGGATTTCCACAATGTCTCGCAGCGCTTTGGCTCAGGCAACAATTCCCGGCGCTTGTCGGTGAACGGCAATTTCGCGCTCGACAAGCTGCTGCCGCAAAGCCTCGGCCTGAACGTGCCGGTATCGGCGAGTTATTCCGAAAGCAAATCAAGTCCCAAATATATTCCGGGCAGCGACATTCTATTGACGCCGGAACTGCTGCAAAAATTCAAGAACGATGACCTGGCGGCGATCGATGACAATACCAAGCAGCGCGGCGTCAACGTCTCCGTGAGCCGGCGCGGCCGCTCGAATAACTTCATCATCAAAAATACCATCGACAATTTGAGCGGCAGTTTTAGCTATAGCCAGAACAAAGCCACCAACAGCACCACGCGCATCTCCGAACGCAACGCGTATGCCGGCAATCTCGACTACCGGCTGGCGTTCGGGCGCAACAACTTCATCACGCCATTTGCCTGGATCGGCAAAACGCCGTTGTTCGGCAAGCTCAGCACCACCAAGCTGTATTATTCGCCGCAGCGATTCGACGCCAAGATTCAGGCCAACAGCGCCGTCACGCTGAATCAGACGCGGCGCACACTAAACGGCCGCGAGATTGCGCGCGGCGACAGCATTATCACGCAGAATTTCGGCGTCACCGAGGGCATCAGCGGCTCCTACAAGCTGTTCGAAAACTTGACCGCGGATTACGGACTGAATTTCAACCATCTGGTCAAGCCGCGCGTGGCACGCGGCCCGGATTCCGCTGCGACGGCGAATGCCACGATGAGCTTCATTGAGGGCCTGCGGCGGTTCAGTTGGGGCAAGCGCGAGCTGCTGAGCACCTCGCAAACGTTCAATGCCAGCTATAATCCCAATTTGTTTAGCTGGATGACCACCGGCATGACGTACAGCGCCAATTATCGCTTGAATAACAGCCTGCAACAACGTCTCGGCGCGTTGAATACAACCTTAAACCGCAGCATTTCACTCAATTCGTCTCTGCGCTTCTCGCAGCTTTTTCAATTTGCAAAACGCAAAGCCCCAACGTCAACTCCGGGCCGGCAGGAGCCGGGGCGCTCGCGCGCACGGCCGGGTGAAAAAACGCAACCCGGTACACGTCCGAGCAAAGAAGATGAGTCGCCGACGGCCCCTTCCAGCGTGCCAGACGAAGACCTGCCTACGGACGCGGCGGCTGATTCCACCGGAAAAAGCAAGGATGAGAAAAAACGCGATCGGCGCAGCCGCACGTTTCCCAACCCGGTTACGGCACTGTTGCGCTGGTTCGGCGATTTCAAAGATGTGTCGCTTACCTATCGCAAAAGCGAGAATGTCGCGCACAACGGTATGAACGCGTTGTCGAGCGACAGCATTCGCATGGCCTACATGTTCGGATTCGTGCTCGACCCGGGGCCGCAACAGGAGGGAGGCATCGCCTCGAGCTTCCGCAATTATAACAAATCGGAAAACATCTCGGCTTCCAGCGGCTTCGCGCTGACGCGCAATATCAACATCACGATGAGTTTTGATTATACGCGGCAAAAAACCGTGGCTTCACAAGTGCGCACGACGGGCAGCTCCTCGCTGTCATGGTTCAAGCTCGGTGATGCCAGCGGCCTGCCGTTTCCGAAATGGACGTTGAACGTTTCAGGTTTGGAAAAACTTCCCCTGTTCAGCCATGTGGCCAGCACGGTGAGCGCCAGTACGAATTTCAGCGGTGAAAAATCCTATAGCTGGCGGGATACGCCCGAACGCGCCGGCATTACCGATGAAAAATTCGCGTTCAGTTTTCAGCCCTTGCTGCGGCTCAACATCAGTTGGAAAAACGGCATGACGTCCACCATTGCCTACAACATCAACAACGGCTATTCGCCGCAATACAACATCAGCAAAGCGCCACCGCTACCCGGCGAAGATTTGGTTGCGTATTACTTCCAGAGCGCCTCCTTCTCGGAAGGCGCTGACATTTCAGTCACGCACAGCTATTCCAAACGTTCGGGTTTCCGGCTGCCGTTTCCGTTTTTGAAGAACAAAGAGTTGAAGAATTCGGTGGATTTGAACGTCACCTTCAACTACAAAACGAGTGAAACCAACTCGCAGTTGGCGGATGCCAGCGGCGGCAAAACAGAAAAGATCTTGAATAGCAAAACCAAGCTCTGGTCGTTCCGGCCTGAAATGCGCTATTCCTTCAGCAATCGCGTGCAGGGCGGCGCGCATCTCGACATCGGCAAAAATGAAGACAACCGCAACGGCAAAGTGAGCTTTACGGAATTCGGTATCAACATCAATATCGCGATTCGCGGCAATTAGAAAACGGCCGACGTGCGAGGTTTATAGAGAAGAGATTCTTCAAATATCCAAAGTCAGCCTTCGCACGTTCGCCGGCGGCCGTTGCGCGCCAAACGTGTGATCTCCCGCCTTCATTCATCTCTCCGCTTCGGTGATCAATTTCTCGACATTGGAATAAAATTCTGAAGGTGTCCCGCGGACTGAAATGAAATCCCGCTGAAAAGGCTTTTGCTTGTTTCTCGTTTCTCCTTTGTTGCGGCCCCAACCTGCGGTTGTCAGCTTGTCCGGACTTTATCACGGCCTTTTCAAATGAAAGATAAAGCGATTATAGCCGACATTGCAAACGGCGTGTTATGAAATGATACAAAAACGTGTCTGCGTGTAATACGAAAACACCTGAATCAAGCCGTGCGCAAAACACGCGATTGCTGGTAGAACTGTAACTTCCTCGCATCAAAATAAATCGGTGGGTTCAACCTGCTGCACCGCCGAGCTTTGGCCTACTTCATCAATGTGACAATCCCCGGTCACGGCGCCGGCTACGACGCGATTCTCGCTGCTTCGCAACGCATCACACCGGGCAAAACTTCTGCAACAGAACAAGAACATCTCGCCGCGGCAAGTCTCAGCCGAAAACATTGTATCAGGGGGAAACATTCAGACGAAGTTTTGACGGCGCGCACGGTTTAAAAAAAGGGATAACTCTTTGTTTAATTGTGAAAACGCCTCGCCCGGGGTTTTGTCTTGTAGGCATAACGTTTGCTAAAATGGAGCGCATTGCAATCATCTTGCGGCGGTTATCGGAGATAACTTCCGGCAAATCCACTGGCACTGTTCACGCAACTTTGAGACGCATCAGATGGACTCCAAAAAACTTTCCTACCTAATTCCGAGGATTGTGAGAGGTGGATACTCCCAAGGGGAACTTGTTGAGTTTATCAATCTCGTGCAGAAGATTTCTCTTAGTTATCTGAAGTATCAGGAAGTCATTGGCAAGCATATTCGATGGGAACGTCGCCGCAAAAGCGGAGAGTTGGATGATCTCGCCATCGATTGCGTTGCCGGTCTGTTCATGCGCAATGATAACAACGAATTTGTGCAATTGCGCCGTTATTTTGGCCCGTACATCGATGCCCACGTCGATCCCAATGATGTCGAGCTGCTCATCATGCTGCGCCGGCTGGTGATCAAAAAAACCAAGCAGGAATTGTCACGCATTTTCAAGGAACGTGATCCCGAAGGCGCGAAGATCATCCGCAACATTCGCGTGGCCGTCAAGAATGCCAGCGACCTGGGCACGTTTCGCGAGATGGGCCGCGAGTATATTTTCGTGAAAAAAGCGCGCAGCGCGCGGCATGCCGCCTCGGCAACCTCCATCGCAACGATTGACACGCATCCGGAGCCGGTTGCCAGCCCCGCGGAATTCACCAAAGAAGATCTGAATTATCTGCGCAAAGCCAAGCCCAGCATTCCGGAGAAGTCGTTGAAGAATCATTACCTCGAGCTGTACACGCCGAAAGATCACGTCTCCACCACCATTCGCAAAATGCTGTCCGTCGTCACCATCGACGAGCGCTATCAAAATTATTTGCCCACGGACGTGGTCGCGCGCCTCATTCGCCATACCAATCTTGAAGTCGTCCGCAATCGTCTCATCGCGCAAATCGAAGACATTTCGCCGTTGGATTATGTGCGGCTGAAAGAAATTGAACAAGCCAAACAAAAGGTGCTGCAACGGGTTCGCGTTAAGATACAGAATCAGTATGTTGCCAGCGGGAAGATTCCCGAGGAAAAAGGCGACGTTTATTATCGTACGCTCGCAGATGTGCTGGAAGACATTACGCACAGCAAGAAAATCGAATCCTATTTTCGCCATCTGCGCAAATACATGCCGGATTTGACGCAACGCCGGTATCGTCAGGAAGAGCGCACGATCTTTGAATATTTAGGCAAGTTGACCAAAAAATGGTTTCGCGAATATCTCAAAGAATTGCTGTAACTCGCTAATTTTCAAGGCGAGATTTCGCGAGTATTTTTTGGGTAAATGTTGGCAACGGTTTTTCCGTGAAATAGGGTCTTTGTCAGTATATTGAGAGTACAAATTTGAAAGATCAGCGTTCGTGGATGAGACAGTCTGACCCAGGAACAGGAAAACGCTGATGACAAGACCCTAACCACCCTTTTCTTGCGTTAGGACGATAACTGCAGGGAAAGGTGAATCTTCACGATGAAAACATGAAGAAAAACTATCATCGCCAGTGGAACAGGATCCCCCGGCCGTTCGGGGTGATCAGGGAAGAGTGCTTAGATGCAGAGTCGCTGGAATTCGTACTCTTGAACGCCTCCCACAACCGCTCGTTGTACGAGAACTTTGCCGGGCATTTTGTGGCATGCGAGCACTGCCAGCGCCGAATCCGGGCGTTGCAAACGTTTTATGGCATTTTGGAGGCCGAGTTACGACGGCCGGCTTCCCCCAAGCTCGTGCAAATGGCTCGCAAACTGGCAGCGCCGGTTGAATAAATTGTGAAGACCCCGGGCCTGCTGCATCACGGTGCAGGCCCGTGCTTCTCTGTTTGGTGGGTTATGAAGATGGCGGCGTTTTCCGCTGTCGGATCTTTTCATTTCCCCCTGCCGAATTCATGAGCCTGCGTCAACCGACGCGGCGCCATCCCATTCCTGTGTCCACACCTTAATTCTTGCCGCCAGAAAAAACCTTGACCGGTGCGATGAATTCCAGTATATTCGTCTGCATAAAAATCATTGCTAATGATGATTTAATCGGCGGCGCCCAAACGCTACGCACCTCTTTATAAATCGCCTTTCGGCAACGGCGGTCGAAAGATAAATTTCAACAGCTTGGCGGACTTCTTTGAGCAAATTCGGTATGCCGAAAATCTTGCTGATGACGGCAGGCGCAGAGGGGTAGGAGAATTCGCCAAACGCGAACTTGCGGTAGGCTGCAATGGATAATCCAACCATTTTGGTCGCAGACGGCGATCCCAAAAATCTTCAAATTTTGCGCGAGAATCTTGAAACCGCCGGTTTCGAGGTTATTGTTGCTGCGGACGGCATGCAAGCGTGGCAAAAAATTTCATCGAGCGTGCCGGATCTCATTCTCTCCGAGGTCAATCTTCCCAAACTCGACGGCTTTCAGTTGCTGGAAAAGTTGAAGGCCGATCCCGTCACTTCTTCCATCCCGCTGATGTTCTTGACCAATCGCCGGGAATTGCAGGATCGCGTGCGCAGCTTGCGCGGCGGCGTGAAGGATTACATGATCAAGCCGCTGCACATCAAAGAAGTGCTGGCGCGCATTCGCATGATCTTGCGCCGCATGGAACGCATCAAAGAAGATGAAGCGGAAACCGCCAAAAAACTGGTGGGCCGCCTGGAAGAGTTCAGCCCGGTGGATTTGATTGAAAGCTTCGGCGTGGAGCGCAAAACCGGCGTGCTGACCCTGCACAATGAAAACAACCGCAACGGCGAAATTTATTTTCGCGACGGCGCGGTGGTAAACGCTTCGCTCGGCAATCTCAAGGCCGAAAAGGCGGTTTATCAAATGCTGCCCTGGAAGCACGGACATTTCACCATGATCTTCAAGGAAATCAACGTGCCGGACGAAATCTCCGTCAGCAACCTCGGCCTGTTGTTGCAGGGTTTCAAACGCATGGAAGAACGCGAGCGTCTGTTCAAGCTTTTGCCCTCGCCGGAAACCACTTTTGTCATTACCGATACGTTCCAAAGTATTCTGCAAAAACGCGAGCTGACCACCGAAGTTTCGCGGTTCGTGAGCCTGATCGACGGCCGCCGCGACCTTCTGCAAATCATCGACGAAAGTACCTACGATGATATCAAAACGCTCGAACGCCTGGTCAAGCTTTATCAGCAAGGATTTATCAAGCCTTCGAAAACGATTATTACCTCGGAAGACGACGAGCGAGATTTGTCCTCGACTCTGGCTGAGCCTAAAATTTTGGAAAAAATTTCGGCAGAGATCGCGCCGGCACCGGTGAATTTCAAAGTGACGGCCGTGCGCAGCGAAAAAACAGCAACACCTGCGCCCGCCTCGCGTGAACGCATGGAGAAGGCAAGCGAAACCGTTCCTCTCCGGCAGGCTGAAGCGAAAGAACAGTCTCCAATCCCGCCAACACCGCCAAAATCCGAGCCGCCTCCGGAAGCTGAACCGCCTCAAACTCTCGATGAGATAACAGAGGTATCGGTGGTCGACAGTAGTGAGACGCAAAGTTTCAAATTCCCGGAAACCACCACGATGCGTCCGTTGGATGATGTCGATCTGACCGACGATTCGGAGCTGGCAACCTTGCCCAGTTTTTGGCATGAACACGCTGATGAGATTTGGGGAACGCCGCAAGGCGGCAACGGCGCGGACGGCCCGACAATCGAGTTGCGCGAAGAAGCGCCGGAAGAAGAGACCGGCGATGATTTTGCGCCCTCGCCGGAGCCGTTGCCCGAGGAACCGGTTGCCGCAGACACGAACGAGGCGGAATCGGCTTTGCTTCCGATCGACTTGCAGGATATCATGTCACGCCCGGTGCAAATGCCGAGCTTTCTGCAAGATGAGCCAAAGCACGCGTCACATGACGAGATAACCGCCTCTCCGGAGGAAGTTGCGCCGCCGGAATTCGAGCCTTCGCCTGTTTCTCTGGAAAACATCGCCGCATTTTTTGAAAATCCCGAGGAGCCGGCTGAGAATATACCCGTCGCCGATCGCCTCGAGCCGCTGGAACAACCTGCGGCCATCAACGGCCAGGTTGACTCGAAAAAGTTTGAAGCCGTCAAACCTGCGATTCCGCCGGATATTCCACCGGCAGCGGCGATTACTCCCATTCCCGCCATTCCAAACGAACAAGACCGGGATGATCAGATCGCGCCGGCCCTGCAACGATTGCTGCAGCAGCGCCAGCCCGCGCGTCCCAAACTGGTGGTGATTGGGCGCGATAGCTTTTATCTCTCGGCTTTTGTCAAAAGCCTGGCCGGCGCGCAAGCGAATTTGCGTAAAATCGAAAGCGCAACGTTCCGGCATTTGGAAATCGGCGAGCGCCAATTGCCCGCGCAGCAAGCGTTCGAAATTATTGGTATTTCGATGGAGCAACAATTTACCCAGTTGCTCGCAAATGTGGCACACGATTTGGTAAGCTTTATTTTAGTGATTGAAGCGCATCATCAAGAGGACTTAGGATATTGCGGCTATTTGCTGAAGATGCTGAAAGCAAGTTATAAAATTCCGTTCGGCATTGCCGTAATCAAAGCACAGGAGAAGAAAAACTTGTCGCCGGATACGCTGCGTGACCTGGTGCATGCCGAGCCGGCGGATTATCTGCACGAGTGCAATCCTTCCGATCCCGCGTCGGTGGAAACATTTCTCGCCGGTTTGGTGAGCGACGCCAATCTGACGCGCTGGTAGCCGGCGGCGCCGCTTGCCCGGCTGCCTCATGCTCGTGTTACGGCCGGCAGTCAATCATGGCACAGGCGGTTCATCCCCAAGATTAGAGACTTCGCAGATTTCCTGTCGTGATGTCGCGGATGGGATGGCATCGTTGCCCCTTCTTCCTGGCAAGCCGTAGTTATTAAATTGACAGCGGGGCAGCGCGTTTCATCTTAATCACGTTTAGATCGCGCGCGTAACAAAAAAACGCAAGCTCGGCAACAAAATTTCATCTCATGGATCGCAAACGCATACTAATTAATGATAAAGATCCGCGTGAAGTCGCGGATTTGCGCAAGGCTCTGGTGGCCACCGGCTACGATGTGCGTCTGGCGGACAGCTCCTCGCAAACGCTCGAGCTGATCGAGGCCTTCAAGCCCAATTTGCTGATTTCGGAAGTGCGCATGCCGGTGATGGACGGCCCCCATTTGCTGCAAGAGGTGCGCAACCGCCCTTCAACGCAATCGTTGCTGTTTGTGATGATCGGCAAATTGAAAACGGTCGATGAGCGCGTCAACATCTTGAAACTGTCGATCGATGATTATTTGCAAAAACCGTTTGACATCGACGAGGCCGTGGTGCGCATCGACAATCTCATCAAAGAAATCGAGCTGCTTTCTGCATCTTCGCAGCCGCGCTGGCGGGGATTCAACGGCCAGTTGACCGAAATGAATCTCGTCGATTTGCTGCAGACCATCGAAGTCGGCAAAAAAACCTGCGTCATCAAGCTGCGCGTCAATGATAAAGAAGGCAAAGTCTACATCACCGAAGGCCAGGTGATTGACGCCGAGCTGGGCAGCCTCGAGGCCAAGCAGGCTTTGTTGCGCATGTTCACCTGGACGGAAGGCTCGTTTCAAGTCGAATTGCGGCCGCATGAGCGCACGCGCATGCTCACCATTGCCAACCGCGATTTGATTTCCGAAGGCCTGACGCGGCAATACCGCTGGAGCCAGTTGGCCGCGCAATTGCCGCCGCTGCATGCGGCGATCACGCGCGCACACACCAAAACGCCGGTGTTGAACGAGGAAGAACAAGCGCTGATGCAAACCCTGCAAAATGGCGAGTCAAAACGCTTGATCGAAATGGTGGAAGAGTGCCCATCGGACGATTTGCGCACATTGACGGTATTTAAAAAGTTGTATGATCGCGGCGTCGTGCAAGCCCAGCAAACGGCAACGCCCAACAAGAACGGCGAATCGACGCAGTGGCTCAAACGCCTGAACGACGCCGAAAGTGATCCTGCGCCGAGCATTGACAAACTGTTTAAGGTTATTCTGCAACCACCGGAAGAAGCGCCGCAGCCGCACGAACGCCGGCGCAACGACCGGCGCCAGCAAACCGGCCGCCGGCAATACGATCGGCGCCTCGGCTTGCTGCGCAAGCTCTATCTCGACAAAAGCGAGCTGCTCATGATTCGCGAAAAGCTGTTGCACTGAGCCGGCGCGTGCTCAACATTTTATTTTAGATGAAAGCCTTTTTCATTTTGACGATACTTCAATCCCTATGCGCATCGGCGAAATCATAGTCCTGGGGCCAAACGCCAACGAGAAGCAGCGTTTTCTCGCTTCCATTGCCGACGACATTGCCATGACCTCGCCGGATTTCAGTTTTGGCCGCTTGACCATCAACAATCAACTTCAGCTCCATCTTTACGGCGTCACGCTGCAACCGGAGGCGAAAACCCTGGGATGGGATTTGGTTGGCAAGAAAATGCTCGGCTGCATCATCCTTTTTTCGTGGCAGGATTTGGCTTCGTTCGAACGAATCAAGCCGGTGGTCGATCAAATCTCCACACGCTATAACACCGCCGTGGTGGTGGCCGCGCACATGAACCATGAGCACTGGCCCGATGCGGAAATGTTTCGCAACGGCGGCGTCGCGTTGACGCCGGAAGGCAAATTCACGTTTTGCGATGTCGATGATCCCGACAGCGCGAAGCGTGTGTTATTGGCCCTGATTAATTTACTGATCGACAAGGTCGACTGACGCCTTCGTTTCACAAGCTTAAAGGCCGCCGCAGGTTTTAACTGTGGCGGCCTTTTTTTATAGTCTGATTTTAATTATATTGCGCTCCGGCAGTTTATCGATTTCATCCGTGGCTTCATCTTTTGGTTGCAGCCATCGCCGTGCTCAATCAGACATTTTTTCCATTAGCCACTGATCATCACGGATGTGCGGGATTTACCAACCGCGGTTGAGACTGTTGCGTGTAAATAAAAAATCAGAGATCGAGATCTATGGAGCCTTCCTTGAAAGTTCTTAACAATATTACCGAGGCCATTGGACAAACGCCGCTGGTTCGGTTGCAACGTGTGACTTCTGGCATCAAGTGCAAAGTCTACGCGAAAATCGAGTATCTCAATCCCGGCGGCAGCATCAACGACCGCACCGCATTGCGCATTCTCGCAAGCGCGGAAAAAGCCGGCAAAATCAAACCGGGCGGCACCATCGTCGAAGCCACCAGTGGCAATGCCGGCGGCGGCCTGGCGCTGCTGGCTGCGGCCAAAGGCTATCGCGCCATTTTCACGGTGCCTGACAAAATCAGCCAGGAAAAAGTGCGCATGCTCAAGGCCTATGGCGCGGAAGTGATCGTGTGCCCGACGGCCGTGCCGCCGGAATCTCCGGAAAGCCATTACGCCGTAGCGGAAAAAATTGCCAAGGAAACGCCCAGCGCCATTTTTGCCAATCATTACGCCAATCCCGAAAATCCCGAAACGCATTATCATACTACCGGCCCGGAGATTTGGGAACAAACCGAAGGCAAGATTAATGTGTTTGTGTGCGGCATCGGCACCGGCGGCACGATTTCCGGTGTGGCAAAATTTCTCAAGGAGAAGAATGCGCAAATCAAAATTGTCGGCGTCGATCCCGTCGGCTCAGTTTTGCGCGAGTATTTTTATTCGCGTCAGCTCAACTCCGGCCAGCCCTATCTCGTGGAAGGCATTGGCAAAGACGCGATTCCTGCTACACTTAATTTTGATCACATTGATGAGATTCTGTCGACCGGCGATAAAGAATCATTTTTGATGGCGCGCCGCCTGGCGCGTGAAGAGGGATTGCTGGTTGGCGGCTCTTCCGGCAGTGCGACCGTGGCGGCGCTGCGCCTGGCGCACGATCTGCCCGCCGATCAAACCGTGGTGACGATTTTTCCGGATACCGGTTTGTACTACCTCTCGAAATTCTATTCTGACGAATGGATGAAGGAGAATCGTTTTCTCGACATCGACAAGGCGTTGGTGCATCATTTATTGGATTCTAAAAGCCGCAATTTGCCGGCATTGCTGCACGTCGGGCCGGAACTCACCGTGCGCGAAGCCCTGCAGCTTATGGAGGAGCACAATGTCTCGCAGGTGCCCGTGATTGAGGCGGGCAAGAGCATCGGCAGTTTGGACGAAAGCGCGCTGCTCGGTCGCGTCTTGGAAGAAGCAAATTTAATGGAGGAAAAAGTGCGCGGAGTGATGGAGGCAAGCCTGCCAGTGGTGCACCACGATGATACGCTCGAACACGCGAAATATTTGCTGGCGCGGCGCTATCCCGCGATTCTGGTGCAGGAACAAGGCCAGTTTGTGGGGATTATTACGAAGTATGATTTGATTAATTTTATTGCGTGAGGCATCTAGCTTTGATGAACCCAACTTTAAGAATTTTTCCGTTGGTCGCATTCGTCAGTTGAGAACATTACTTTTAAAACTTTTCTTTGAAGCTGATCAGGCCTGGCGATCTCTGCGTGCAAGAATCACGGGCGCTCAATGAGATTCATACGGCAAACCCTGCATCAGAACCGCTTAGCCGTTCGACGCTAAATATCAACCCCCAAAACAATCGCGATCACATTCGCATCCAAATCCCGGTAATCGCCGATTCCCCTGCCGTAGTCAAGCGATAAATCCAGCGGGAAAATGAGTTTTATCTTTTGGGGAGTCTTGAAGCCGAGGCCGTAAGTCAAACCATCGATTTTTGCGCCTGCAGCCACCTCTTCAAGATCAAAGCTATAACCCAGCCGGCCAAACAAATGATGCAATAAACGCAGCTCACCGCCGAGGCCCAGATGCTGCCATCCTGCATAAAATTCATCTGGTTTCAAGCTTTTTTGATATTCAATCGTGCTCATGAAACCCAAATCGGAGTTGTTTGATTCTCGTGTGCCCAGGGCAACGCCCGCGCGCAATAATCTGACCGGCTTGTCAAGGACAAATCCGTCATGCTTGAGCTCATCCCCCAGATTGCTGATCGCAACACCGAGGGCATACCACAACCTTTCGTGATTTCTTTTGTATCTCACGCCGGCATCCAACAAGAAGCCACCGGCGCCCAATTCCGGAAAGTACAAGTCCAGATACTTTGCGCTCACACCGAAAGAAAAAACGTTTTGCCTGGCCGTGAATTGTGTGGCAACGGCGAGTTGAACCTCTCGCAAACCAGCCCGCTTTTCTTCAATTTGATTGCCATGAATGTCCGTGACTTCGAACTTGCCCAAATTCAAATTGAAAAAATGCGCTGCCACCGTGAGATTCCTGGCAAGTGGCAAGCCCAGGCCAAAAGCTTCTTGATTCAGGTTTGCGCTGCCGAACCGGCTTACGCCGGGAATGTGCGAAAAGGATAAACTGAATTCTTCACATTGCAAACCGGCAGGATTCGTGTAGATCGAAAAAAGCCCGGTGCGATAGGCTGCCCCGGTCAGTCCCAGGGCAATTCCCGGAGCGTCATTTGGCCTTAAGATTTGTGCCAGAGCGGAGAGAGGCCCGAAAGGGGCTTCTTGGGCGTTAAGCTCGATTACGCCGCTCAGGGTACAGAGGAGAACCAAAATCTTCTTCAGATGAGTCATCACAAATATCTCCACTTTGAAGCAGACTTTGACGTAACGGGGTCAAGTACCATCTCAGCACTTTATTGGCACCGCCCGTTTTCGCTTTCCTTTTCCTGATACACCGTCCGGCATCTGATCAATGCTTACCGCTCACGACTTCCCAAAACCCATTTTTCTGCTGCGACTTGCGCATAGGAGAGAGGCGTTTTCATGGCGCAAGTGTCTGCGCATTGGGAATTAATCCATTAAAATGAAATCCTTGTTTTAAATGCAAAAACATTTCACGCAAAGAAAAACTTTACGGGTTCTTTGCGCCTTCGTCCCGGCCTTGCGGGATGAGGCTTTTCTTCTTGGTTCCGGCATGTCTGGGCTGGGAACGGGCGGGGTCAACAATTTGCAGCAGGAGTGCAGGCGCGCTCGCGACTCTTGAGGGCGTCTACACTCCTCTAAAATAGCCGACGACCTTTTTACCCTTACTGCGCTGGCGGCGCGCTCGGCGGCACCGGGAACGGCACCTGGTTCTTCACCGGCGGCACGGTGCGCAAATAGGCCCATACGGCTTTGAGATCGTCATCTGTCATTTGTGCGATACCCGGCCAGGGCATGGGCGGCAGAATGTCGCGGCCATTGGGTTGGCCTTGATGCTTGCCGGTACGCATGGCCTGGATGAACGTATCTTCCGTCCACTCCGCAAGACCGGTTTCCTTGTCGGGTGTGAGATTCGCTGCAAAGCTGACGCCCCACGGCCCGGCCCATGCCGAAAGCATGGGATTCGTCAAGGCAATGGCGTTATTCTGCTGCAAATCTTCCGGTTTCCACGTGGGGTAGGGCGCGTCGGCGGGATGTCCCGAAAGCGCGAGCTCCATGTTAGGCTCAGGTAGGCCGCTTGGACTCATGACTTTCGGCGTATGGCAATCATGACAGCCGCCAATTGTCACCAGGTACTGGCCGCGTTCGACCGGGCTTTGCTCCACAGTTGCCGGTTTTTGCTCACAGCCGGTAAAAACAGCGAGACTGCAACCCAGCATGAATACTACGGATGCCTTGCGCATCGTTTCCTCCTCAGATGGTTAGTGAGAAACAAGAGAACAAAGAAAAGAAATAGCTTTGCTGCAACCATGTGTGAAATCGAATTTGCAAGATACAATTGTTGTGCTATCTTCATAGCGAAACCGATCGCGATGCGTTTTCAAGCCTGTAATCATTGCTTGAAAACGCCAACCTCTCATCGCGAGAAGCTGCGGTGTTCGCGCGACAGTTCCCAACTGTTGTCTGTTTCAAAATAAGACGAGGCCTACAAACATCAAACAACTATTTTTGTGAAGTTGGCATGGAGCAACACGACATCAAAAAACTTCTGCTGCAACAAGGCGCGGAGCTGTTCGAGCGTTATGAGATTGCGTTTGCTTATTTGTTTGGTTCGGCGAACTCCGGCCACTTCAGGTCGCAGAGTGACATTGATATTGCCGCCCGCTTCAAGGCCGGACATTCGTCGCACGATCTGCTTCGGTTGAGCGTGTTACTGGAATTGGCGCTAAAAAAACTGCTCCGTCGCAAAGGCGATCTCGTCATTTTTACCAACCGAAACGTAAGTCATCGCGGAGCAAAAGCTAGAAAAAGCCCGCTTTTTGAACAAGAGCCAATCGAAAAAGACGAGATTTCTTCTGTTGGAATGCCGGCGCATGCGCGCCTTTAAGATCGATCATTTCCGGATTGCGCCATTATCGTGGCTGCGGTTTCTTCGCAAAAATGATTGGGCAAAGCGGAGAATTGATAACCTTGTTCCAGCAGGAGCGGAAGGCATGAGCGCAAGGCGATGCTCGTTTTTTCTGCGCACGAGTGCCCGTCGTGCAGGACGATAATGCTGCCGCCGGCGGCATGACGCAGAATGCAATCGGAAATTTCCTGGGCGCTGCGCTCGGGCCGAAAATCCCACGGCAAGATTTGCCACAAAACGATTTGATGGTCGTGGGCGCGGGCGTAATGCGCCAGGGAAGGCCCGAATGCCCCGTAAGGCGGGCGGAACAAGCGCACGCTGGCGCCGGAAAGATCTTCCAGCAGTTTGCGTGTGGACTCCAACTCAGCGGCGAAGACACGCGCATTTTGCCAGCGCAGATTGGGATGATTCCAGGTATGATTGCCGATGCGATGGCGCGCCGCGATGCGTCTCACAAAGTCCGGGTTGCGCTGCGCCCGCTTGCCGATGAGAAAAAACGTCGCGGGAATATCGAAGTGATCAAGCACCTCCAGAATGAACGGCGTGCGCTCGGGATGCGGGCCGTCGTCGAAGGTGAGGTAAATCTGATTTGTCTGCATCGGCGCGCGGAACCACAGCCGCGGCATGAGTTTGATGAAAAGCTCGGGCAT
>QEVD01000642.1 GCA_003576975.1 Candidatus Zhuqueibacterota bacterium | reverse complement strand
TTCTAACCCAGCATCAATTCGAATTTTCTCTGGAAAGCGCGCCCACCCAGTTTGTGATTTATTTTAATTGAACAGAATTTCGTTCGTGTTGAATATTGCCCTTACTCGAACGATTTTAATTTTTTCCTCGCTCAGGCCGTACAATTCGTACACGAGTTGGTCGATTTGGCGCTGCAGGGCAGTTTTGTCGTGGCTGATTTTGGCGGCGGTAAGTTGTTGGTGCAGGCCGAGCATGCGTTCTACCAATGACACCATGCGGTCGTGGCGGGATTTGCAAACTCCGATAGGAGTGGCATGTTTATAGACCAAGAAACCCCAACGTTTTGCCAACTCCGAAGGAGTGACATGTTGCCGGTGTTTTGCGGGCGAAAACGCCTGAATCTAAATGTCACTCCTTCGGAGCATCGGTGTCAATTTAAAGGGTTGGGGAGAAAGCAAAAGCCCCAACGGGGCGGCCTATGAAAGCTTGGGGCAACGCCCCAAGATAAAGTTCAAGCCAAACTCGGAGCGCCAACGGCGCGAAATAGAATGGGGCGAGGTTGCATACGTCATTCCCCATTTCGCCCTGTCAGGGCTATAAACCACGCGAGTTCTTGTTTCCCAGGGCGTTGCCCTTTGCTATCACATTTGTCCCCGTTGGGGACTGGCGCTTTTTGTTAGCTTGACACGATGTCCTAATGAAATTTGACAACCAAAATCGGTAATCCCGGTAAGTTCTGCCACGGCTTGGCCGTGGCATCTGATGTATCAAAGTCACGGCCAAGCCGTGACTGAACATTACCGACCTTGAATGTCAAAACTCATCGGAGTCGCGTGTTATTTGCTTTCTTCGATGATTTTGATTTCTTCTTCGCTCAGGCCGTACAATTCGTAAACGAGTTGGTCGATTTGTTTGTCAGTGGCTTCGATTTGGCGCTGCAGGGCGGTTTTGTCGTGGCCGACTTTGGCGGCGGCGAGTTGCTGGTGCAGGCCGAGCATGCGTTCGACCAAGGCCGTCAGAGGTTCACAAAGTCTCGATCTCTTTGATCAACGCGGGCAAATTGGGTTGCGTAAAACTCATCGCCGGTGCGGGGATGCGATGATGTTTTATGTTGGGCGGAATACGCTTATGATGGGGGTGCGTACTCTGCAAAGAGGGATCGTTGGGATGTGGCTGCGAATCGTACCAATAGAGTTTTTGCTCGCTCCGCCAGACTTCATAGCCGTACCAGTCGATAGCAATAGGAAGACGCTGAGACATGACTCGCTCGCGAATCACCAACCGGATATCGTTATCAAAATGCAACTCCCCGGCCACACGCGCAAGCGTTGAGCCTTGGCGAATGAGGGTAATAGTTGAATGCCGCACGGAAGGGAAGCTTTCGGCGAGAGTGTACAAGTAAAGCTCATAATCTTCCAGCGTGCGAAACGGATCGTTCATGCGGCTGCCACCCGAATCAGCCCCGCCAAACTCGGCGCTTGTCTTTGCAGCCGCTGTACTTCGTTGTGATATTCGGCTTGGCGCGCCAGCCAGGTGCGGTAAATGCTGGCCCACTCACCGAAGTCGAGAACCCAGGCTTCCTCTTCCGGCTCTTCACCGCTTTGATAAGCGGCATAAAGCGTTTCCGAGCGAATGCCGTATTTGCGCTCGAATCTCAATAGTTCCTCCTCCAGCGCATGAATATCGGCCAAGATTTCCTGCAAACTCATGATGGGCCTCCATTATTTTTTGACGAAACCAAAATACAAATCTCATCGTGGCAAGGCAAGCAATTGTTTGTCCCCGACCTTTCACAGTAAGATCTGCAAACTCCGAAGGAGTGGCATGTTGAATGAAAGGGCGATTTTGAAACACCTGCTTTTGTGAATTGCTCCCGTTTCATTGAATCTGTTTCATTCCAATTGCCGATGAATAAACGTCGTGCCCTTTTTCTGGGCGGCGTTTTGCTCCATGAACCGCTTCAGCTCCGGGCCAATCTTGGTTTTGTAATAGTGCAGGGCGTCATCTTCGCGGGCGAAGACTTCGGCATAGCGATATTCCTGCGGCTCGCCGCGGCATTCGATGTTATCCCACATGTGAACGATGACGACAAAGCCGCCGGCCTCGGGATCGTAGCGCACGCCGCCTTTCATGCGCAGGGCGTACGGCATGTCGGCACGATTGGGAAGGCCGAGCGTGGCTTGATCTTTAGGCAAACAGCAGTTTTTGTATTTCTTCCCGGAACCGCAGTGACAAGGCGCGTTGCGACCAATTCTTTCCATCGGCAGCCTCCAAATTTTAGTTTAGAGGTTTGGCTTTGCTACCGGACACTTTTCAGAAATAGGACTTTTAGCCACTG
>QEVD01000641.1 GCA_003576975.1 Candidatus Zhuqueibacterota bacterium | reverse complement strand
ATCGGGATCGCCGCCGTAAAATGCCGCTTGTTGCTCCGGCGCGAAAACCAGGCGAACGTCGGTATATTTTTTATAGCGGTAGAGCCAATACTCGCCGCCTTGATAAAGTGTGACAACATCCGAACGCAAGCCGGTGGCCTTCAAGCTTTCTTTTTCAATTTTGGCGATTTCAGCCTTGCGCGCTTCCAACGCTTGCTTGTCGCTCATGCCCGGCTTCACCGCGCCCTGCACGCGCGCGGTTACCTCCTCCATCGCCATCAAAACATTCAATTCCAGATCCGTACACTTCACTTCCTCCGCCTGGGTTTTGGCGAAAAAGCCGTTGGCGGCATAGTTCATCTGCGGCGTTGAGAGTTTCTGCAATTGTCCCAGCGCGACGTGATGATTGGTCAACACCAAACCGTTCGGGCTGACGAACGAGCCGGAGCCGCCGTCGTTGAAACGCACGCTGGCCAGCCGCACATGCTCCAGCCATTCCGGCGTGGGCGTGAAGCCATAGCGTTCCTGGAGTTGTTTGAGCGGCGGATTGTCAAACGTCCACATGCCCTCGTCCGGCCAGGCCGCGCCGAACAATACCATCGCACCACAGATTAATACCAATAATAGTGCGACGCGCTGCGAAGAAAAGCGTTGCTTCTGCATATCACACCTCATGAGTTAAAAAAACACTTGACTGTTAAGAAAACTTCCAAACCATTAAACGGCTTTAAAATATGTTGCATGATAGAAAAAAGTTGCGTCATCGGCAATACTTTTTATCTTAGCAGGACGCTGAATACAATCTCAACATTCCGTATAAGCTATTTCAAGGCTTCTTATGAGTGCCCTCTTTTGGGATGTTGTCATCATCGTTCTTTATTTTGTGATCATTATCGGCATCGGATTGTACATGGGGCGGCGGGAAGAGAGCATGGAAGATTTCGCCCTGGGCGGGCGCAAGATTCCCTGGTGGGCGGTGCTGGCCTCCATCATCGCGGCGGAAACCAGCGCCGCAACTTTTCTCGGCGTGCCGGCGGAAGGCTATCGCCAGCAAAGCGCCCTTTATGTGCAGCTCATGTTTGGCACCATTCTCGCGCGCATCATCATTGCCTACCTGTTCATCAAGCCGTACTATCACTATCAAGTTTATACTGTTTATGAATTTTTGGAGAAACGCTTCGGTGCCATTTCGCGCGTGGCCGGCAGCGTGATTTTTCTGGTCACGCGTGTGCTGGCCAGCGGCGTGCGCGTTTACATCGCCGCCGTCGTCCTGGTTATTGCGTGGAAATTTCTCACCGGCGCCTCGCCCACCTTCGAGCAGTATCTCGTTGCCATCACCATCATGACGTTGATCACCACGATTTACACCATGCTGGGCGGCATCAAAGCCGTGATTTGGACCGACGTGATTCAAGCGAGCATCATGTTCGGCGGGGCTTTGCTTTCACTTTATCTCATCGTCGATCTCATTCCCGGTGGCTGGGAAGGCATCAAAGCCGGCACCAACAATTTTGCCAACTTCAAAATCTTTGACACAGGTTTGCGCGACGAAACCACGCTCTACGACGCCGTGTTGAGCATCTTTCGCCAGGAGTACACGATTTGGGCGGCGTTCACCGGCTACATTTTTTTGGTGATGGCCACGCACGGCACGGATCAAGACATGGTGCAGCGCATGCTCACCGCCACCGATTACAAACGTAGTCGCTTCTCCCTCATCCTGTCCGGTATCGCCGATGTGCCGATCGCGTTGGCGTTCGTCACCATCGGCATTTTTCTGTACGCTTTTTTCCAAATCGTGCCTGACCCCAATCTGCCGCGCGGCGCCAACGGCGAGGTTTTAACCAACGAAATCTTCGCCTATTTTATCGTCAATAAAATGCCGCCGGGCCTGCGCGGCATCATCATCGCAGGCGTGTTTGCCACGGCCATGGGCTCGCTCAGCGCGGCTTTGAATGCCCTGGCCACCAGCTTTGTGAAAGATTTTTACACACCCTACTTCAAAAAAAACGCGGGCGACAAACACTACGTGAGCGCGGCGCGCGTATTCACCTTTGTCTTTGCCATTTTGATGATTTTAGTTGCCGCGCTTTCGGCCTACTCCGTATTGCACGATCCCAGTCTCACCATCATTCCCATCGCCCTGGGCATCATCGGTTACACCTACGGCTCGCTGCTCGGTATTTTTTTGATCGGCATGTTGACGCGCACGCGCGGCAACGATCGCGGCAATCTCATCGCCATGTTTTGCGGCTTTCTCACCGTATTTGTGCTCAGCGGCCTGGCCAACAAAATGCTGGGCTGGCTCGGCATCGCGCCGATTCCCATTCCGCACCTCGCTTT
>QEVD01000640.1 GCA_003576975.1 Candidatus Zhuqueibacterota bacterium | reverse complement strand
CGGAATCTCGATGCTGCCACGCGCAAAATCCTCTTCGGAATATCCAAACAAGATATGCGCCATCCGGTTCATGTAAGTAAGATGTGGCACGACGATATCGATTTCCAGCAACGCTTCCGGCAAATAGTAGAGAAAATCGTTGAACTGATCGCGCAGACTTTGCAATTCTTTAATCAAAGAATCCATGAATTTCCTGCACACGTGATGGAGGGCGTGAACGAGAATGACATTTGTCCATCGCCTCTAGTTGGCCGAACTTCTCAATAAAATCCGGTGAATTGCTTACGCTGTTCCGCCCTGAAGGTTGGCGTATCGCGCCAATCTTTCCCCGCAATCACACGATTGCCGGCGTGCTCTACATCAGTGCATCAATCTTGGCAGCCAGATCAAAATCGCGCTGACTGATGCCGCCGGCGTCATGCGTGGTCAAATCGATGGCAACGCGATTATAAACATTCGACCACTCGGGGTGATGATTCATCGACTCCGCAATCAGCGCAACGCTCGCCATAAACCCGAAGGCTTCGACGAAAGAACCGAAGTGCAAACTCTTATGCAATTTGCCGTTCACCAAAGCCCAGCCGCGCAAGGCCGCCAGGTTATCTTCGATTTCGGCCTCGGATAATTTCTTGATGGCTACCATCAGGCGCCCTCCTCGTTGAAAATGATTTTAATCCCGAGAATTTTCTAAAAAACGTTTTTGCCTGAGAGTCAGAGCTTCAAATACCCCAAAATATCATCGTAAATCCCACCTTGATTGGAATACAAAGCATAATTGCGCGCGGTCGCAAACCATTCTTTGGTGGTTGGTTTCAGCGACGCAATTGCCGCCAACAGGCCCTTTGCCGTCAATGGCGCGGGCATTCCCTTTTGCATGGCCTCGCGCAGCTTGCCTTCCACGGCAATATCAACTACCGCCTTCAAATCTGCGCCGGAAAAATTTTCCGTTTTCTTGGCAAGCTGCATGTAATCGATTTCTTCCATCGGTTTCCCGTGCAGAAGAATCTTGAAAATCGCCGCGCGCGCGGCGACGTCGGGTGGCGGCACAAATAAAATGCGATCAAACCGGCCAGGACGGCGGAACGCCGAGTCCAGATGCCAGGGCGCATTCGTGGCCGCCAAAATCAACACGCCTTCATTCGACGTTTTCACCCCATCCAATTCTGCGAGGAACTGATTGATCAACTGCCGGCCCGCGCTTTTGCGCATGTCGCTGCGGCTCGCGCCCAGCGCATCGACTTCATCGAAGAACAAGACACAGGGCGTATGTGTACGCGCATGCTCGAAAATTTCGTGCAGGTTCGCTTCGCTTTGCCCGATCCACATATCGAGCACATCGTTGATGCCGACCGCTAAAAAATTAGCATCGACCTCGCCGGCAGTGGCGCGCGCGAGATATGTTTTACCGCAGCCGGGCGGGCCATACATCAAGATGCCGCCTCCCACGGTTTTGCCATAAGCGCGATAAAGGTCCGGCTGGGTTAGCGGAAAAATGATCTTCATGCGAATTTCATCTTTGAGCTTGTCCATGCCGCCAACGTCTTTGAATGCAATGGTCGGGCGCTCAAGCGTGGTGTCGGGCAATTCCGGCAGTTCACCTGCCGGCAGACGCTCGCGCTCGTCGTAGTTCTCTTGTTTGAGATAAGGGGCAAGCCGTTCGGCAAGCTTGGCATCGGCCAGCGAGGGATCAAGCTCGAGGGCGCGACGATAGGCGGCGGCAGCCTCCTCTTTTTCACCTGCGCTCAACAATAACCGCGCGTGCAAAATGTGAGCGCGCACCGGCGCTTTGGAATTTTTTAGAATATCTTCAATGATCACCAACGATTCTGAGACTTTGCCTTGCTCAAAAAACGCGCACGCCAGGCCGATTTTTAGCATAAGATCTTCGGGCGCCAGCGCCAGTGCGGCGCGATATTCCTTTTCGGCTTCGCCGGGCCGATCGCTATCCAGAAGCGTGTCTGCTAAATGCATACGCAAGGGAACATTATCGGGCGATTGCTTGACCGCCTCGCGCAATGCTTGAATGACGTCATTCGTCGGTGTCATGAGGAATGCCTGCTTGCTTTTTGAATTCTGGCGATTTGTTTGATATGATGCCGCAGATGCTCTGCAATCCAAAACAAACCCTGCGCGGCAGTGAAGCGCCCAGCAACCGGATGGCCGCTGAGCGGAAAGCGCATCATGTCCGGAGTAATGCTTTCCAGCGTCGTGCGCCATTGTAGGCGTAATTCTTCCCACTCGGTTCGCAACTCATGCAAACTTTGCCCGGAGTTTGGCAGGACGGATTTGGCCGGCGCTTTGAATTTCAGCGGCGAACGCAGCGCACA
>QEVD01000061.1 GCA_003576975.1 Candidatus Zhuqueibacterota bacterium | reverse complement strand
AAAAGCCGGAGGCGTTAACACACCTCCGGCTTGTGAAGTATTTAAGAACGTTGTTCGCGTTTGCCGGTTTAGTTGAGATTGATTGCAATTTCGCGGCTCAACGCCTCTTTGCTCTTCGGCAAGGTCAGCGTCAAGAGGCCGTCTTTGTAATCGGCTTTGATGGCGTTGCGATCAATCCCCTCGCCGATACGGAAGCGGCGCTCGAATTTGCCCTGGCGCGTCTCGCGCAGATGATAATTGGCCTCATCCTTTTCGGCTTCATAGCGTTTTTCGCCGCTGAGCGTCAACACGCCGTTTTCGAGCGTGATTTTCAGATTGTCTTTCTTGAGGCCGGGCAATTCAGCGCGCAAAACAAAACCATCCTTGCTTTCCAGGACGTCAACGCGAGGCGCAAAGGCGATGGCCGCGTCGCTGTCCGAAAACCAATTGTGCAAAAAGGCTTTCTCGACATCAGAGAAAAGCGAGGCTGCGGGTTGCCATTTCACTAACATGGTAAAATCTCCTTCAATGAAGTTTGGTTATGTTTTTTGTTGTTGTTTTCGACTGTTGCCCAGCGCTTTTGCAACCGATGTGCCAGCACTTTTTTCGGACAAATTTTCAAGAAAATCTGCGCACAATTAGAAGGTTTGGCAGCATGTATGACAGCTACTGACGCTGTGGCAAGTCGAGATTCTGTCAAGTTTGCGCAGGTGAATACTTTTGGCAGAATCACTGGGGGGGGGGTTGAATAAGAGATTTGCTTTCATTGCACCATTTGTTTATTATGCTGCCGGTAAATAATTTTGCAGACAAAGCAGTATTTTTGAATTTCGCAGCGCCAAAAGGGCTTGCGACGCGGTTTTATGCCGTTTGATTTCGATAGGGACGATAGTATGCCAATCTTGCCGACTAATCTCAAGAAAGCCGATGATCATACGCTGCAAATTGATTGGGAAGACGGCGTCACGACGCTTTATCCCATGGATTTTTTGCGACGCAACTGCCCGTGCGCCTCTTGTGATGAAGCACGCTTTGCCAAGCCCGCGAGCAATCCTTTGCGCGTGTTACAACCGCATGAAATCATATCCGCGCAGGTCACGATCACGGAGGCCGAGGTGATGGGGCGATATGCTCTGCATTTCAGTTGGAGTGACGGACATCGGGAGGGGATTTATACTTTTGATTTTTTGCGCGAGCTGGCACAGAATCCGGTTTGTCAAATTCGGCAAACGAAAACAGAATAAGTGCGGCGTTGCCGGGTTTTGCCGCGCGAGTTGCATGGAAGTTCAACCAGGAAGGGGCGTTCGGCAAGCGAAGTAAGATAAGGAGCGCCATTTAAATAACTTACTCATTTGGGGAACCGCTAATAAACGCGAATATTCGCTAATTTTAAAATTCGCGTTTATTGGCATGCATTCGCGGTTTGAGATTTGGGCAAGTTATTTAATCGACAATCCTAAGAGGATTTCTGATAATCAAAAAGAGAATTCCCATACGGGCGCTTTTTCCATTCAACTTCTATGAAATCGCAAAAAGAAAGCGCCCGCACGGTTTTTAAACTGAAGAATATGTCTCCTCAGTTTTCAATAACGGCCGCGAGCCCTTTGATTTGATAGATTGTCATCGGCCCGGTGACGCTGGTTGAATCGAAGGGCTGGCCTTTCTCCTCTGCTACATGCGCCATCCACCCAATTGCTTCCTCATGAGTCAGATTGATTTCATACACTTCGCCTTCAACCTGGGCTGTTTTTCCCTGCGCACTCAGGGGAAAAACGATTTCGCCGTCGTTTACTTTAACTTTGATTTTTTGATCCGGCTGCTCACCCGCAATTTCCATCCAACATCCGGCTTTCGCGCAAACCTCCAACACTTCACCGCGCACCAAGACGCGCTTGCCGAGAAATTCTTCGGGCGCGGATAAAATTTGCGCAACCGGTGTGGTGTTAGTTAGCGTAATGTTCGCGCCGTATTTTTCGCCCTCGACGGAGGCGTTCTTGCCGCATGCAACGCAAAGCATCAAAATAAACAAAACAAATGGTTTTACCATAAGTGTCCTCCGGAAATCATGTGATTATTTGTGTGATAAAATGAGATGAAAACTCCGATCACCATCGCAGCGCAAAAATCCCCGGGGCCACGATGAAGCGAATGGCGACAATAATACGAAACTCCAGGCACATTTGCAACCGCTATGGAATTTTTTGCCGGCCCTCTCGATCTTGACTTTGGAAATCCGTTTGGATATTTTGCGGGCAAACGTTTGAAGCCGCTGCGATTCACCAATCCGATTTGTGATGTGACGCGATGAACATTCTGGGAATTTCCGCCTTTTACCACGATAGCGCAGCCTGCATTTTGCGCGAGGGCGAGATCGTTGCCGCCGCGCAGGAAGAACGCTTTACCCGCAGAAAACACGATCCCGAATTTCCTGCGCATGCCATTCGCTATTGCTTGCAAGCTGCCGGCATTTCGGCCGCGGAGCTGGATTACGTGGCGTTCTATGACAAGCCGTTTATCAAGTTCGAGCGCTTGCTGCTAACGTATCTTGCGTATGCCCCTGCCGGTCTGGCTTCGTTTATAAAGGCCATGCCGCTTTGGCTCAAACGCAAGTTGTGGCTGAAAGAATATATTCAGCGCGAGCTTGACTTCTCGGGCAAAATCATTTTCCCGGAACACCACGAATCACATGCCGCCTCGGCGTTTTACCCCTCGCCGTTTGAGGAAGCGGCTTTTTTGACGATTGACGGCGTCGGCGAGTGGGCGACAGCAAGTTACGGCATCGGGCGCGGCAACGCCATTACCTTGCAGGCTGAGTTGATGTTTCCACATTCCCTCGGTTTGTTGTACTCCGCCTTCACCTATTTTGCCGGGTTCAAAGTCAATTCCGGTGAATATAAATTGATGGGACTGGCGCCCTACGGCGAACCAAAGTATGCCGATGTCATCTTGAACGAGCTGATCGATTTGAAAGAAGACGGTTCGTTTCGCATGAACATGAAGTATTTCGGCTATTGCGCCGGCCTTACTATGACGAACAAGCGTTTTGCGCGGCTCTTTGGCGGCCCACCGCGCAAACCGGAAACCCCGCTCACGCAACGCGAGATGGATTTGGCCCGTTCGGTGCAGGAGGTGACGGAGGAAATCATGCTGCGCATGGCGCGTCATGTTCACCGCGTTACCGGCATGAAAAAACTGGTGCTGGCGGGCGGCGTCGCGCTCAATTGTGTGGGCAACGGCCGCATCTTGCGGGAAGGCCCGTTCGAAGATATTTGGATTCAACCCGCGGCGGGCGATGCCGGCGGCGCGCTCGGCGCAGCGCTTTATGTCTGGCATCGCTATTTGGGAAAGGCGCGCGTTCTTGCGAAGAATGGCCGCGATGCCCAGCGCGGCTCTTATCTTGGCCCGAGCTTTAGTCATGCGGATATCGAAAACATACTCACAAAAAATCAAACTGCCTTCACGAAGTTGAGCGATGC
This sequence comes from Candidatus Zhuqueibacterota bacterium, assembly GCA_003576975.1. Taxonomy (GTDB): domain Bacteria; phylum Zhuqueibacterota; class Zhuqueibacteria; order Zhuqueibacterales; family Zhuqueibacteraceae; genus Coneutiohabitans. Next base: position 13,503 of record QEVD01000061.1, on the reverse strand, counting down.
GGAAATCGCGCCCGCGGTGGCAAAGCTGCTGGCTGAGGGAAATGTCATAGGCTGGTTTCAGGGGCGGATGGAATTTGGGCCGCGCGCGCTCGGCGCGCGCAGCATTCTCGGCGATGCGCGTTCGCCCAAGATGCAAGCATTGATGAATCTAAAAATAAAATTTCGCGAGAGCTTCCGGCCGTTCGCGCCTGCGGTGTTGGCCGAGCGCGTCTCGGATTATTTCATGCTCGATCGTGAAAGTCCGTACATGCTGCTGGTGGCGCCGGTCTTGCACAAATGGCGCACCGGCGACAGCGAGAATGGCGCGCTCGGGCTGGATAAACTAAAAGTCGTGCGTTCGACCATTCCCGCGGTGACGCATGTGGATTTTTCCGCGCGCATTCAGACCGTACACCCGGACGATCACCCGCGCTTTTATGCGCTCATTCATGCTTTTGGCGAACTCACCAATTGTCCGGTGATCATCAACACCTCGTTTAACGTGCGCGGCGAGCCGATCGTATGCACGCCGCAAGAGGCGCTCACGTGTTTCATGCGCACGAATATGGATTATTTGGTCATAGAGAATTTTTTGGTTGCCAAGAAGGATCAAAAAGAAATCGTGAAGGACTTTTCCTGGCAAAAACAATTCGAGCTGGATTGAAACAAGCATTCACGGGAACAGCAACGATGCTCGTGCAGGAAATCAAAAACATCCCAACGACGCCGCGCGACCTTAAACGTTTTGGCCTCATGATGGGGGCCATTTTGTTCGCACTTGCCGCTTATCTGTTTTGGAAAGAAAAGGAAAGCTACATCTACTTTGTTGTGGTGAGTGCGATTTTCGCGGGAACCGGCCTGCTACAGCCGAAGCTGTTGCGCCCGGTATATCAGGGCTGGATGACGCTTGCCGTGATCATGGGATTCGTCATGACGCGCGTGATCTTGACTATTTTGTTTTACGGTTTATTCACGCCCATGGCGCTCATCGCGAAGTTGCTGGGCAAGGATTTACTGCAGCAACGGTGGGATAAAAACGCCCGCACGTATTGGGTGGCGCGCGAGCATGGGGAATTTAAGCCGCAATCCGCGGAGAGAATGTTTTAGTCGAGGCGATCACACCCTCTAAATTAGCCACGGAATCAGAACGCCCAGCCCGAGCAAGATCACCAGCGCCACCACCATTTTGTCGAGCGCATACGTCGTCTTGCTCGTCCAAATTTTTATGTTGACGATCACCGCCAGCACGACGGACAAAATAAAAAAATATAAATCATCTTTGATCAGATGATAGATCCCTGCTCCGATAAATCCCCACAATAACGAGCCGCTCGCGACAATGGCAATAAACATGAAGCTGGCGCTGGTGGGTTGTTCAGCATAAGACACTTCCTGCGAGGCGTTTGGCCCTTTGCGTGCAGCAATCTTCGCTGCGACAAGATTTTTCGTGCGCAGGAAAACGTACAAGACACAAACAATTCCTACCATCAAACCCGCTGCCAATCCGACTAACACTGTTTGCATATTTTTTCCTTTTGACTAGGGCAAAACCGTCCTGCCGCTCACGCCGACCGCATTTCTACGTCACCGATTCACCAATTTATAATCGCCTGAACCTTCTTTATCGCGAAAAATGAAATAGCGGTCGCGATGCGGATAAAGCCAGACTTCGTACGGCGAGGAGCCTTCTTCTTCGAGCCGGTGATGCACTTCCTGCGGCGGACCGAAGATGATGTAAACCCGGCCGCGATCCGTTTCCCAGCCCGATTTGCTGAGGCCGTGAATCGAGAAGCGGGTTTCCGTAAAAACCACCCGGCGATAGAACTCTTCGCGCAGTTCGTTTTCTGCGGTGCCCGGGCTGGGGTCGCGTTCGCGCCAGAACGCGGCGATCAAGCTGTCACGCTCCGCGGTATCCGCTTTGGCCGCAATCCGTTTGAATTCTTCATTGCTGCTGATGTATTGCAAAACACCGTACGGCATCTGGCGAACGTCAATGCTAACGGAGTCGTCTGCTTCCGGTTCGAATGAAGGAAGGTTCACGCGAAAATCAACCTGCGCGGAGGCCGTATCAGCGCCGCGCCTCACGTTGATCGTGAGAGTCTGCGGCCCTTGATAGTTGATGCGCCGTCCCAGCGGCTCAAAATGAGATAACCTAGACGCCTCAGCCGCAAGGTGATGTTCCCAGGCCTCCAGAGTGATGTTGCGCCAGTCGCTGATCGTGTATCTTAACTGAAGCGTATCGCCCGGGGTAATGCCATAAACTTCATAGTACACGCCCTGGCGTTCATCCTGGCTCGTCAGCAATCCGGCAAAATTGTACGCAATCGAATCCGTTTCTTGCACGCGATGCCCCAATGCCAGCGCGCTTACGTGCAAGCGGCGCGTCTCCATGTCCGCCAGCGTTAAGGGATAATTTCGCCGCAGCCGTTTGTGGGTGTCTAAATCAGTGATTTCAACGCGCAGCTCATATTTTCCCGGCGGCACGTTGAACGTGGCTTGTTCCTGGTTGAGATGGAGGCGATCATTGGTCTCGCCGAAGCTCTCGACATAAATATGCCGTTTCCAGGTGCGGCCGTCGACAAAAGTATTTTCGTGTTTGAAAAGCGCGAGCGAAGCTTCGTATGCGGCATGATAACGGTTGGCATCTTCCTTGACGAATTGGAGGAGATCATTCACCAGTCCGAATCGAATGTCCAATCGAATCCGGCCGTCTGCCGCGGCGAAACGATAGGGCCGCAGAACGAAAGCTGGTAATCCCGTGATGCGCCCGAAAGATTGTGAACGAGCGTTATTCTGATCACTGGCCGTTTCTTGCGCAAGAGCCGACGACGCCCACGGGGCGATACTCCCCGACTCAAATGAAGCCAGCATGACGCATCCCAACAAAAACGACCCAAGAGTTTTGTGGTACCGGCGCGATTGGTGTTCGTGAGTCTTTGTTATGCGCATGCTGGAAAAGCAAACCTTGCAATAGTTTCAGCCGTGTGCCGATCCTTCGACGCATATTCCTACCCACACACCAGCGAAAGTGCAGAAAGTCAGATGCGTTATGACAAAATTATCGAGCGGAGAAGTGACAGGCGCAGTTGGATGCCATTGGCAAAGGAGGTATTGTTTTATTCGAACTTCGCGTCCGGGGCGTTACGGCGACATTTTTTAAAACTCGGTGCCGAGAGAAAAATAATAACGCGGCTTGGAAGCGCCGTGACTCAATTTCGTGGTCCAGGCGATATCGAGTCGCAACAGCAAAAAACCGAGATTGGCGCGTGCGCCGATGCCATAGCCCATCAACAAATCGTTTAGAGTCGGCAACCGCGAGGATGAATCTTTAAACGGTTGAAATCGTTCATACTTGCCGATTTCACCCTGCCATGCCGCACCAATGTCGGTGAACAACGTGCCACGCACATTATACATTGACAACGGCAGAGGCCATCCCAGCTCCATCTGCCGGATCATGGGAAAACGAAATTCCAAATTCATCAGCGCGAAACGGTTGCCGGTTTTTTCATAATAGTTCGTGCCGCGCAACGGCGTCTCGAAGCTTGAGAAGTAAATGTCTTCGGGCCGGTCAATGCGAATGCCGCCGCTGAAACGCTGGTTGAGCCAGTTATCGAGGCCGCCGAGAAAGAATTGTTGCGGCTCGCTGCCTTCGGAGAAGCCGCCCGCCAGGCGCACCACGAGATTATACTCTTTAAAAAATTTGTAATACCGGCGCACGTCGCCGCGCAGCGTGACAAAACCCAGCCCGTTGTTCGCGTCGATTTTCGGCGACAGCGACACGGAAAATTCCGAGCGGCTGCCATTGTTCGGGCCGGTCCAACCCCACAGCGCCGTGTCAGTCACGTAAGCCAGATTTGCGGCCAGCACGCGTATGCGCTCGAGCGGAACCTCGGTGGTACTCATAAATTCCCGGTTGATGCCCAGCCAGGTCACGCCCGCATCGAGACGGCGGAAGGTGCTGAACGGCCGCGAGGCGAGCAGCGACAGGCCGTAGTAACGATCGCGCATCAAACCAACGTTGCTGCTGTAAAAATACCAGGCGTTGTGAAACGCCGCCAGGCCATAATCCGTGCGGCGCGGCAGATGAAAATAGCGCACGAGATAATTCGAATTGCGTATGTCATAAAACAAATCCGTGATGAGATCGAGGCGCTGATTGCCGAGCACATCCGACAACGAGATTTGCGTCTGGCCTTGCACGCCGAAGAATTGACTGTAGCCGGCGTTGCCATAAACAATGTCCGGGGTGAATTTGGTTTTATAATCGCGCACAATGTACTCGCCGGTCTCGGACTTGTAGCGCGCGGTATCGTCGAACGCGATGCGATCCTCGCGCGGGGTGATGATGCCGCTTGCGAAATCCTTGCCGAAAACATAGTACCGGTATTTGTCGAGTATGCGATCTTCGCGCGCCTCCGCGGCAGTCCGCATGGTCGTATCGCGCTGCGCCTTGCGTTTCTCTTCGAGCTGTGTAAGAAATGTGGTTTTTTCGACGGTGATTTCGCCGGGTTTGAGGTCCAGCGGATTCTTGAGTAGAAAGATATCGTAACCGGCGTTGTAAAACGAAACAAACGTCATGCGCGAGCCGTCGCCCGCCCACGACAAATGAAAAGCGCCGGAAATGAGGTTCGTGAGGGGATATTCTTCTCGCGTCGCGAGATCGTGCACATAGATATTGCAAATGCCCGAACGATCACTGGTGAATGCGACTTTATCGCCCTGCGGCGAGTATACCGGTGATTTTTCCAGAAACGGGGTGTTGGTAATTTGCTCGATTTTTCCACCGTGAGCAACGCCCGCAGCATCGATGATATAAACATCAAGATTGCGATAATCACTGCGCCAGATTTTGAAATCCGGCGCCAGGCGGGTTGCATCGAGGTAGCTGCCGCGGTCGCTAATAAACGCCAGCCGTGATCCGTCGGGCGAGTAGGAGGGATCGAGATCGCTGAAGATATCATCGGTGATTTTCCGGAGTTTTTCCGTTTGCAAATCCACCGCGAAAATATCGCATTGGCCGTTGCGGGTGCCGACAAAAGCGATCTCATCATTCTTGGGTGACCAGGTGGGCGAGAAGACGCCGTCCAAGCCGAATTTCAGGCTGCGCACGATTTTGCGTTTTTGCACCTCAACCACATGCAACTCGTCTTCGGCGCCTGCCTTCGCGGCAAAAACGATGAACTTGCCGTCCGGTGACCAACTGATGCCCGGCCGCAACCAATGCAATTCTTCGAGATTGTCCGTCTTCTGGCCGCTGACGAGTTTGTTGATCAGCTTGCCGTCGATCGCGCTCATCAAATAAATATCAAAGTAGTCGGATTTGTCCGAGAGAAACGCAATTTGATCGCCGTTGGGCGAAAGCGCCGCGCTGTTGTTGATGAAATTGCGATACGCAACGTGATCGGTAAGCGGCTTGGCGATTTCATGCGGCTCCTGGCGGTTGGCAATGTCCGGCCAGTATTCCTTTTTGAGATGTTTGTGCCAGCTTTTGCTGAGATCATTAATCTCAACGCCGAGCGATTGCCGCACCGCGCGCTCGAGGCTCTTGGTGATTTTGACTTTGTTCATCAATTCGCCGATTTTCTCCGCGCCGTATTTTTGCGCGAGATAATACAGCACAGATTGCCCGCCTTTGTAGGCGAGGAAGCCGTAGCGGCTGAGATCATCGATTTTGGGTGCATATCCGTTGAGCGCGGCGTCGCGCATGAACATATCGCTTTCCGTATCCCAGCCGCGGCTTTCATATTCCGCCAAACCTTCAATGAACCACAGGGGAAGATGTGAGCGCGCCATTCCAGAGAGAATCGCCTGCATGCCTGAGCCGTAAACCATCTGCAACATCACGGCGTGCGTCAATTCATGATGAATCACATGCCGGAATTTTTCCCAATCGCCTTCATAGGGAATCACCACGCGGTTTTTGAAGAACTCGGTGAAGCCGCCGACCGACTCTTCCGGCGGGCCCAGGCTGAGATTGGTCTGCTGAAAATCATTGTGACTGTTATACACGACGATGGTGATACGATCGATCAATTCGTAGCGAAAATTTTCCTGCAATTCGTCGTAACTCTGCTCGGCGATTTCGGCAACGAATTCCGCCAGCGTTTCACCGCCCTCGTGAAAGTAAATATCAAAATGCGTTGATTGGATATATTTGGTTTTGAACGTCTTGTATTGAACATGATTCTTGCCGAAGATTTGGGCGTATAGCGCCGGCGACTGCGTGAGAAAAAGGGAGGCTAAGATCAACGAATGCGTGAGAATTTTTTGCGTCATGCGTTCTCCTTCGGTAAGGCTGCCGGCCCTGGCGTCATGTGAAGCGAACAAGCCCGATAACAAACGAACCCTCAAAAAAAGTCTGCACTGTTCAAACGATTCCGGTGGGCGATGGTTCCAAAGCCCTTGACATTCAAGCGTGCGATGCTTATTGTGGTCGCGCAGTGGCTTAGAATCGGTGCAACATGTTTGGTTGACTATGCAAGCCGGACTTTGTGAACATTGTAAACATGTACAGGTCATTTACAGCCGTCGCGGAAGCCGTTTTCTCCTCTGCCGAAAGTCGGAAACCGATCCGGCTTTTTCAAAATATCCCCGGCTGCCGGTATTATCGTGCGACGGTTTTGTTCCCGCCGGCCCAACGCCCGGCGGCGCTGATTTGAAGAAATGAAATGTCCTGTGCCAATTTCAATAGCGGAGATAGAACATGCGATCTTTGAAGTTTCTGTGGATGGTTTTGCTTGGGTTCAGCCTGATGCTCTCCTGCGGCAAGCGCGATGATCGCGACGACATTCGAGCGCAATACGGCGAGCCGGATGAGGTGCAAGTTCGCGGCCGTGATATTGCCTATAGCGAAGTTTGGTTCTATTACAGTTTTGGGCAAGGGTTTGAATTTCGCCGCACCGCCGGATGCGGCAGTTATCAAGATACATATCTTTATGCGCCCTTCTATTTCACGCCAGTTTCAGATACGGGCGCGGTCGCCCTGCAAGCGCCGGATTCACTCAAACACCGGTTGTCAACAAAACCTCCGTCGCTGTCGCCTTCCGATGGAATTTTTGCCCCGCGTTGAGCGAGGTGCGCCAAACGGAAGTGATTTGTCTATGATTGTGTGTTGGAGAAAACATGTCTGATTTCGTGATTTTTGGCCGTAACCCGATTGCCGAGGCGCTTGCAGCCGAAGTGCCGCTGAGACGGCTGTTGTTGGCGCAGGGTGTCACCGGCGCCGATATTAACGCTTTCGTGCAGCAAGCCAAAGCGAGAAAAATACCGCTGCAAAACGTGCCGCGCCTCGAGCTGGATCGACTTGCCAAAACCAACAAGCATCAGGGCGTTTTGGCGTTCATGGCGCAGCTTGATTACGTCAGTTGCGAAACGATACTTACCCGGGTGGAGCAGCGAGAGCCGAAAGAAAAGCCGGCGCTGATATTGTTGGATGGCGTGGAAGACCCGCGCAATCTCGGCGCGATCATTCGCGTGGCCGAAGGCGCGGGCATGCACGGCCTGGTTATTACCAAAAATCGTTGCGCCGAGGTGACGCCCGTGACCATCAAAACCGCAGCCGGCGCGGCTTTTCATTTGCCAATTGCGCAAGTTTCCAACCTGGCGTCACAAATCGATTGGCTCAAGAAACGCGGTTTATGGATTGTCGGGCTTGACGAACGGGGCGAAAACACGATTTTCGAGATGGATGCCAAAATGCCGCTCGCGATCGTGCTCGGCGGCGAGGGGAAGGGTTTGCACCGGCTCGTGCGTGAGAAATGCGATTTCGTTTACAATATTCCAATGCGCGGGCAAGTCGCCTCGCTCAACGTCTCGACTGCGGCAGCCGTGGTGTGTTATGAAATCGTGCGGCAACGGCGCGCGGGATGAACTCCGCTGCCGTTCAATCGCTGCCGGCCACCGGCCGATTCATAAAATCACGGTAACGGCTCTCGATTTTTCCCGGCTTCAGCCGGCCGCTCGCAAACAGGTCTTTGATGAAATCGGCATAGGAGAGACGATCCAATTTTAGCCCCGACTCAAGATAGGAATAAATGACTGCTGCCAGCACGTGTATGCCGTTGTCTTTCGTGCGCAAATATTGCCGCACCAACTCGCCGGTTTCTTCCGCTTGCAGATTCGTTTGCGCTGTCAGAAGCTGGCGCCGCGCTGAAAGCCAAAGCTCGGCGGCAATTACCAATTCTTTTTTGAAGTAGGCCGTGAGATTTTCTTGGCCTCCATTTGCAGCGACCGGTGAATAGGTATTCAGCAAAAACGCATCGGATTGCAGGTTTGAAAAATCTGCTGCCAATGTCGAGTCGATCAAGCGATCACAGTAGGGATGCAGAATCTCTTGATAGAAACTTCGAATTGTCGCTTTCAAGGGATTTTTAATGTCGGTGGCGCGTTGCTGGCTGCTGATGCGAAGTTCATGCGGCTGCGCCAAGGCAAGCAGGTAGATGTCGATGGTATCGGGGCATTGATAATCAACGAGAAAGTTTTGGATTTCACCCACCACATCATAACTTTGAAGATCTTGCTGAATCACGGCAACATCAGCCGTGATTTTCGGCAGAAGATTGCTGCGCCAGTACTCTTCAAAATTCTTATCAATTAAGTACTGTAAAACCGTCTGTACGTGGGGTTTCAGATCTACCCATTGCTTCCAATTTCTTGGCGAGCCATAATCGGATTGCATGAGACGATCATAAATTTGCGCATTGTTTTGTATGGCTTGCAAAATGGCGTTCAGGCTGTCATCCGCCGGCACGGCGGCCATGAGCAGGCTCAGCCGGGGGCCGGGCGGCCATTCCGGGCCAAGCAGTTTGTCAATGTTCTCTATAGAAGTTTTTACCGGCGCGGGAAGATTTCTTGCCCAGGTTTGTGTAATTTCTGGATAGAATTTTTCATAAAGCGGCCTGCCGGTCATGATGCCGACGAGATGGCAGACATCATACTTCAAGGAAGGTTTGACCGACCAGTGGGTGGCAAAGGTGCGCGCTGTGGACGACTTCTGCAGATCACAGCCTGTAATTAAGATCAAACAAATGATCCCACCAAAAAATCCTATTGGTTTTTTGCGCATTCTTAAGGTCTCTTGTCTCCGCGTCGCTAATATAAGGATGCCGTTTGTAGTCGCGGTCAATTTAATGTTTTTGAAGAAAAATGCAAGCAGCCAAAAAAAATCCCCAGGTCCACGGGGACACTGGGGATTCTGAGGAGGAAGGAAAACGACAAAGCGATTTTAGCTCATGCGAAGCTCAAGGCCATCGTTCTTGCGTCTCGAAGCTTCTCATTCGATTACTATAACCCTGAACGGAGGAAAATTGTTCCCGAAAAAATTATTTTTTGGAAAAAGCGTCGGCAGGCAGGTCCGTCTCTTGAGCGAGGAGGGGCAAAAGGTGACGGAGCAACCGGGTAGGCTCCGCCGAAAGGTCTTCAACGTTTTTTAATGAGCAAAGAGCAAGGTTTTATGCGACGTCATCCCGCTTTCCGCTCATTGTCAGAATCCCCTCGGGTTGCAACTAGTTTTGCTCGTGGGATAGCCCCAAAATTAAGAAGGGGAATTCTCTGATCGTTCCCGAGTTGAATGTCAGAAAATTCACCCTTCAATTTTCCCCAGAAAATGTCCCCTCAAACTATTACCCTAAGTCGGGCAAGAGAGTGGAAATGTGACGGACAAAGTTGCAAAAATTTTGAAATTTATTGCGCTCGAAAGAAACCTATCTGACCGGTCTCAAGCTGCATTCGTGCCGTCCCCGCCGTCCCAAGATATGCCTTGATCAGCTTGTCGCTGTCAAATACTGGTGCATAAGCCGAGTGAAATGAAGATTTGTAAGGCAAGATGAGCAAAATTGGGGGCGCCGAGCTTGTTAAACCTTTTTGTTTTTGAATTTTAACAGGTACGTGCAGCGCATTGTTTATTATATGCGGACTTGCGAGAACTCAGCCGCAATAGCATGAAAGCATCTCAAAACAAAATCCCACAAGAACGATGACAATTTTTCTTATGGGATTCTGGGAATAGACACAAGTTTTTGGTTATCCAGAAGGCAAAAAAACTTTCAGCGCTTGCCCGCGACGCGGTCATATTTGCCGGGGCCTGAGGCTTGGCTCGATTGGGCGATTGCCTTGATGCCGCCATCCTCACTCATCGCAACATTACCGTCGAATCTTGCCCCATCGCTAATCGTAAGCTTCGCTGTTTTAATGTCTCCGGCCAGGGTTGCACGAGCTTCCAGCACCACTTTGCCGCTGGCGAAGATCTGCCCGTTGAGACGCCCACCGATGATGGCGTTCTTGGTTCGTACTTCTCCGGTAACTTCGCCTTCTTTGCCCACCACCAAAGAATCAGTGGTCAGAATATGGCCGCTGACTTTGCCGTCCAAACGCATGCTGTTCTGAACTTTGATCGTTCCTTCGATAAGCGCGCCTTTGCCGATAATCGTGTTCAGGTCGCCGCTTCTGCCAGATTCTTCCATTGCCTGCCTTTTTTGTTGCGGATTGGAAGTGAATGATCGTGGAGAAGGCGGCGGTTGCTGTGCCGGCGCCGCCGGTTTGATTGTGTAACGCGGCGCCACTGTTTCAGGCGCGTGTACACGCTCCTCCACCGCTGATTGAACTTCGTCTTCCGTTTTGGAATATCCAAAAAGCTTCTCAAAAAATGACAATTTCATGTCGTGCGTCCTTCATCGCGCTGCGGCCATCTCGTGCCGGGATAATACTTCCATATTCTGCGGGTTGGAACGGCCGCTACGATTGGCGTTCTCCGGCAGCGACGCCGTTTTTTCGTCGTCACTCATTGAGCATTTGCCTTCGAATATTGCGCCCTCGTCGATTACCAGGCGCGAGGTTCGCACTTCACCATGCACCACGGACTTGGCCTCGAGCACGACCTTGCCGCTGGCCAGAATTTTATTGCGAACTTTGCCGCCAATCACCGCATTGCGCACGCGCACCTCGCCTTCGATTTCACCCTCTTTGCCGACAATCAGCGAATCGCCAACTTGAATATTGCCGATCACTTTGCCATCAACGCGCAAACTGCTTTGCACCGTTAAAGCGCCTTCAAAAGTCGAGCCGCGACCAATAATCGTGTTCAGTTCGCCGGTAGAGCGTTCGGGTTCGGAGGTATCCTTTCGCGACAACATAGCAATCTCCTTTTATTCACGTTTCGAAAATGACTTTGATATTTACCAGCGGGTCTGTGCAAGTGAAGAAACCGGCGAAAGAAAAGATTAGGTTGTCATGTCCGGCGTGCGTGCGCCTTGAAATTTTTGTGCCAATGCCATGACGGAACCAATCAACACTGTGAGCAAAATTGCATAAGCAGCAGCGCTGCCAAGATTAAAGAGGCGTAACTCGGAAAAAATAGCCACAGAAATTGGCCGGTTAGAATAGGTATACAACAGAATCGAAGAAACGAACTCGCCGAGCGCAATGACGAATGCGGCCATCGCGCCGGTGGCTAGTCCGGGCAAAATTAACGGCAACGTCACCGCGCGAAAACGCAGCCACCAACGCGCGCCAAGATTTTGTGCAGCTTCTTCCAGGGCGGGGTCGAGTTGAGCAAAAGCGGCAACGGTTGCGCGAAACTGCACGGGCAAATGGCGGATAAAGTACGCCAGCGGCAACATCGCAGAGGTTCCGATCAAAATCGTGCCGGCCGTAAACCAATGTGGCCGGTCGAAGGCGACAATCAACGCCATTGCAATGACAGTGCCGGGCACCGCCCACGGCAGCATCACGCTCATTTCAACCAAACCGCTTGCGCCGGATATGCGTTGCTTGCGCCCGGCAAAATAGGCGGCGAGCAAAGCCACAACCGTGCCGAAAGCCGTGGCAATCGCCGACATCCACAAACTGTTCAGCCAGGGCTCGGCCGCTTTGGGGTTGCGGAACAAATCTAGAAAATTTTCGAAAGTGAACGTGTCCGGCAAAATCTGATACGTCCACGTGCCGTTTTTTACGAAGGCCATGAGCAGGAGGGTCAATTGCGGCAAGATCAACACAAGAATGATAACAAATCCCACACAGGCCAGAATGACTTTTTGCCAGGTCGCGGTCACGAGGTGCGGCGGCGCTATGACGCCTTTGCTGCCGCGGCCTAGTTCATAACGATTACCATACCAACGCAGCAAGAATACGAATGCCGTCGAAATACTCGCCAGAATGACGGATTGCGTAAGCGCCAGCGGAAAATCACCGTTTAATTTTGCATTGTAAATTTCCAGAGAGAGAAAGCGCCAATCGCCGCCGAACAAATACGGCGCGGTGAAGCTTGCCATGGCATTCATGAACACCAGCATGGCCGCACCGAGCAGGGCGGGGCGCAGTTGCGGCAGAATCACCTGGCGCCAAACCCGCCCGCGCCTCGCGCCCAGGCCGTAAGCGGCTTCTTCCAGTGAACGGTCGGCGTTGGCCAACGCATTGCGCGCCAAAAGATAAAAAAAAACATAAAAACTGTAGGTGTGAATGAGCAATATGGCAGGCACACCGCGCATCACCAGCGGCGGCGTGGATAAGTCGAGAAATTTTTGCAGCAGCCGCGGCACAATGCCGGTCTCGCCCAAAAGAAAATAAAAAGCAATAACTCCGACCAGGGGCGGCAGCAGCATCGGCAAGGTCACAAACAAGCCGAAAAGTTTTCGCCCGGGGAATTCGAAACGCGTGAACAAAACCGCAAGCGGCACACCGACGAACGCACTGAAAAGAACGCTGAGCACGGATATTTTGACGCTGCCCCACAGCGCTTGCAAATTCGTGGGCTGATTGACATCGAAAAAGCGGACAAAATGCGCGAACGAGAATCGGCCGTTCACCCATAAACTTTCATACAACATTGTGCCGAGAGGAAAATAAATCGTCAACGCGAGCACGGCCACCAGCGCGCCCAGAAGCAGCACGCTCGTCTTGTTTCGAGGCAGCATGTGTGAAATTTTTTGAGATGAAGTTGGTGAATGAAAAGGGTTTTTTAAATGCGGGCCTAACGACTACTTTGATTTGCAGACAAGCTGCAAATCAAAGCTTCTGCGAAGCAGCAAATAACTGTTCGGTGAAACTCGGTGACCATCGGCGATAAAGTTTTCCACCGAAATGCGCCGAAGTCGCCGAGCATCGCCGAAAAAACTCTGGCAGGATGATTTATCGGCAGAATTATTTTGAATCGTTCTGCCGACAAATCATTCGCCATAAACTTTCAGAATTTTATTCTAACTTTGAGCGCCTTATGGCCTAAAGCAACTGTGCGCTCGCATCATCGAAATCGAAGCGCGATTCGCTGAATTTCCGAAGTTACATCACAAATCTGTCGGGCGATTCTTGCGCGGGACCTTAGCCGATTGCAAACGCCTCGTTTTGTTGATGAGGTTTTGCGTCACGCGTTTTCGGCGGCGATTGCTTGATGCTGAAATATCCTGATGTGTTTCAGTGGAACGCTAAGCGCAATCGCCTTATCAGAGAGAGTATTGGACGATTCCGCAAATAGCGCATGCTTTTCTTCGTCTGAAATGCGCGCCGTGCAAAGCGTATCGCCAATGGCAA
>QEVD01000060.1 GCA_003576975.1 Candidatus Zhuqueibacterota bacterium | reverse complement strand
AAGAAACCACTCCAAAAGACGCAGTACAAAAATGGCAGCCATGTTGCCACATCGAAAATTCTGGCGCAACGAAAAGCATGTTGAAAGGGCTGGCCCTAATGGCCTCTGTGGATCAATTGGGATGGGCTGATGCGCTCGCCACAGAGGAGGAGAGTGTACGCGCACGCTGGCAGAAATTGAAAGCAGCGTATCAAACGCGTAAGAAATAAAAAGCGGATCAGCCCCGCCCCTCTGATCCGCTTGCGAAGATTGCAGCCGTAGAAAGAAGCACCTTGCCCTACGCGCCTGGCCCTCTCACTTGATCAACGTCATCTTCTTCGTATCAACATATCCGCCGGCATTCATGCGCAGAAAATAAGTGCCGCTGGGCGCAGATAGGTTGCGGCTGTCTTTTCCATCCCATACCTGAAAATATGAGCCCGGCCCGTAACTGCGATCCACCAGCTTCAAAGCGAATCGTCGTGGAGGGATTAAAAGGGTTGGGATAGTTTTGCAGCAATTCAAAAGATGCCGGCGCATTGTGAGGCGTTTCGTTGACAGCGGTGAGCGGTTGCAAACGTAAGCGCGCACCCAAGCCAAATCCTTCAGCAACGTTTGGAATGACATTACCATTGAGGAGAATAATATCGGCCTTCCAAGTGATGCTTATACTGTCTGGACTGATAAAGCGGATCACTTCACGCACTTTGATTCTTATGGAAAGCTGCCCTAATGAATCAAATCCAAAAGCCATAAACGTCACGTTGCAATCGTTGCCCTGTCGCTCCCACACCCCGTGCGCTGGCGATTCTGTTAGAGTAGGCAGTGCGCTCGCGACCTCCGTCATCGTCCCACCGGCGTGATAGGTTCGTAGAGACTCAAAGGAAATACCAAAAGTCGTGTTCGTTGCATTGACTAACCAGGCTCCGGTCAAATCATCTTGCGCTGTAACGTTCGAGGCCATCATGATGATCGCAAGGAGGAAAACCAATGCTGTAGCTTTTCTTTTGTTGTTCATGGCAAAACGTCCCTTCCGGTTGTTCAAGTAACCATGCGTGAATTTGAGCTGAATGCGCATTTAGTGATGCGAGGCTTTTCAACAATAGTGCCATTGGCACAAGCAAATCCTGCTTGAGGTGATACATTGATTTTATTGGGGCACTGCGGCAAGGCACAGTCTCTCGCAGACATGAAATGGATGAGGCGTTTCCAAATAACTGGAAACGTAAAGACAGGCTTTGCTTTACAGGGTCTTATGTTTCAGAAAATTTGGAAGCGGACTGGTGGGTTCTTCTGAAAAATTGGATGCTGAAAGCAGGTTGGGGAATTGTAGAAACGAGATGTAGAACTTAGCTTCAAAATTTCTCGTTGCCATCCTAAGCCGTTATCGCTATATTTTCTCCATGAAAAAGACAACTTGAAACGCGAGGACAGGCGATGAACCAAACTACATTGAGCAAGCAATTCATCACGGATAATCAAGGCCGTCAAATCGGGGTCATTTTGCCGATGAACGACTATCTGCTCGTGGAACCGATTCTGCGACAACAGGAACAGAGCAAACACGACACTTCGCTCGAAACGGAGGAAGAAAAGCTCCGCCTCATGGAACAGGCCGCCAGCGATCCGCTCTTTCTGGCTGATTTGCGCGAGGTGATGAATGACTTCAAGCACGTTGACGCCGAATGGTGGGAACCACATTTCGGAGGTAAGCAATAATCAACGAGGCTGATAAAAATGTTATCACAACCTGCGCTCGCAAGTATGAAGTATCAATGATCTATCTTTTCGGCTCTTCTTTGCACGATCCGGCCCAAGCCCGTGATATTGATTTGGGCGTCAAGGGGATTAACCCGGCACTGTTCTTCAAGTTCTACGGGGAGTTGATGCGGCACCTTTCCAAACCGGTGGATTTGGTTGATCTGTCGCAAAGAACTCTGTTTAATGATCTGGTAGAAGAAAGAAGGGTGAAAATTTATGGATGGATATCGCGCTTTTCGCCATTTCTTCGTTCACGGCTATGGCATTGCTTTGCAGGAAGTACCCTTGAAGCCGTTGGCACAAAAACTACCTGAGTTATGGCAGTGCTTTACGATGGAACTCGAAGCTTATCTATCCACGCGAAGAGATCAAACGCGTTACGCATGATTCTACGTCACGAAACCTTCTACTTTCATTCTTCCAACCCCATCTTCTGGCACAACCCCGCATAGCGCGGGTCCGAACGGATCGGATCAAGAGCGGGCTCGATTTTTAGGATAATCATATCCGTGGCACGTTCTTGATAAGCGCGATCCAACCACTCAAAAGCCTTGTTGAAATCTCCCAATCCGGTATAGGCCAGCGCGACCGCAAAAGCGTCATAGTATTGGTGTTTCATCCGTTCATGCAACTCATCGAGAAGTTTTATGGCATCTTCACGCCGGCCCGTTCTCGCATAAATATAGATGCGCTGAGTTAATTCCGGCCCTCGATCGGCAAAAGCGAGCGCTTCTTTGTGCATGCCCTTGAAATAGTAATTCCACGCCATTTGATAAATTGCGGCCCAGTGGTTGGGATAAAGCTCTAGCAGAGGCTGCACTTTAGCAATGCTCGCGTCATACCGGCGCGCCAAACCATAGGCTCGTCCAAACGACATGCTAAACGCAGGTGAAAGAGGATCTATTGACACCGCTTCTTGCATAAGCCTCATGCCTTCATCAAATCGTCCAGTGAATCTTAGATAAGACGAATACATGAGAAGTGTGATCGTGTTATTCGGCTCAAGATCAAGCGCGCGCTTAAAATCTTGTTCAGGGCCTTTCCAATCCCAGTCATAATTGTATTTGATGGCTGCAAGCGCTGTATACGCTTCTGCCAGATTCTTATCTATGGCGAGCGCCTTCAGCGCAGCAGCTTTGGCTCGGGGAAAAACCTCTCGCGGCAGCGGGCCACCGTCTGGTCCTGCCGTTCTCATAAAGATGTAGCACGTTGCTAGGCCGGCATAAGCTGGTGCGAAAGCTGGTTCCAAAAGAATGGCCTGCTGAAAACTCTCTGCACCCTTATCAAATTCAATATTGTTGATGTACTCCCGGCCTTTCAAGTAGTACTGATAAGCTTCGGGATCAACTGGCTGCACACTTGTCACTAGCTGCTCTTGCGGCATCAACTGGATTCGCAACTCTCCGGCAATGGCATCGACCACTTCACTCTGCAACACGAGCACGTCGCGCAGATTGCGATCATAATTCTCCGTCCACAAATGGCGGTCCGTTACTGCATCGATCAACTGCGCCGTCACGCGCACGCGGCCATCTGCAAGCGCGACCGAGCCTTCGACCACGACATCGACATTGAGCTTTTTGGCGATCTCCGGCAATGCTTCGCGCGTGTTTTTGAATTGCATCACCGACGTCCGCGAAATCACACGCAGAGATTTGATCTTTGCCAAATTTGCGATCAACGCTTCAGTCATGCCGTCGGCAAAATATTCCTGCTCGGGATCTCCGGAGAGATTTTGCAACGGCAGCACCGCAATCGAATCGAAGCGTGCAGGCGATTTGGGAAGAAAGTGAATGCCAGCGTAAATCAGTGCTGCGAGCAAGATTGCTGCGCCAATAGAAAGCAACCCTCGCTTCTTCAAAACAGGTTTGCGAGAAGGGGAGGATCGCTTAAGCGCTTTGCTCGCAGACTGTTTGCCGCCCACCTTCAGCTCATCAAGCAAGTCATCAATGTGTTGATACCGTTCCGCCGGATTTTTGTTTAAAGCCTTTTCAACCACCTGAGTCAAGCCTGCCGGCGCTTCGGGCCTAAGCTGCATCACGGGTTGCGGATCGGTGTTCACTATGGCATACATCACGGCCTGGTCGTAATGTCCCTGAAACGGCAGTTGGCCGGTGAGCATTTCATACATCACCACGCCCAGCGACCAAATGTCGGTGCGATGATCCACCGGCAAACCTTGCGCCTGCTCGGGCGACATGTAGGCAACTGTGCCCAATGTTGCCCCGCTTTTGGTGAGATGCTGCTGTCCCGCCAATTTCGCCAAACCGAAATCGATGATCTTGACTTCATTGCGTTTGGTGATGACGAGATTCGAAGGCTTGATATCGCGATGCACAATGCCGGCCTCATGCGCCCGCGACAAGCCGCTCGCAATCTGTTTGGCAATCTCAAGCACACTTTCCACTTGCAACCTGCCCCTTGCCACTTGCTCCTTCAACGTTTCTCCGTCATAATACGCCATCGCAATGAACAAATGCCCTTCAACCGTTTCATTGATTTCATAAATGGTGCAGACGTTGGGATGATCCAGGCTGGAAGCGGCTTTGGCTTCGATGATGAAACGTTCTTTGGCTTGCCGGTCGCGCGTGAGATCGGGCGGGAGAAATTTCAAAACAGCATGACGGTCGAGTTTGACGTCGAGGGCTTTATAGACCACGCCCATCCCGCCTTCGCCGAGCTTGGCGAGGATTTTGTAATGTGATATGGTTCGACCGATCATATGGCGGCTTGATTTTACTGTTTCATATGGATTTGTTATTCGACAGAGTACTACAACGTTAAGTTGACCAAACACCGTGATGTCAGAAAGAATCTGGTGAAGTATTGGGAAAACGGCTCGAATCGGCCGCGAACCCAGTACCTCACAAGATTCCTGCTGAATGACAGTGACAAAAGTACGGGGAAATCTCGAACTTAACGTTGTATCAATAGGCAGGATGAAATGCAAATCGTGGATCAAGATAAACAATGAGGCGACAAAGTCAAGCGCCGAAACTCCACGGTTGACATTCCGCCTTGAATTTGCGATATTGCCTGTGTTAAAATTTTTCCCGAAGCATGCCACTACAATAAACTTTGCCGGGAATATTCACCTGCAATACTTTAGGAGGACGTTATGGCTTACGAATATAAGCTGACCCCGCGCCCCTACAGCGACGAAGAAGCAAAAACGCTGCTGAAGGACGTGGTTAGTCCGGAAACCTCGGACTGGCATTATAATACGCATCACAAAGGCTACGTCACGGTGCTGAATAAAATCGAGCAGGCGCTCGACAAAGCCAATCCGGCGGATGCCAACGGCAATTACAGCGAGATCGGCGAGCTGAAACGCCGTTACACCTGGAATCATTCCGGCGCGCTGCTGCACGATGTTTACTGGGCCGTCATGGGCGGCGATGGCGATCCCGCCAAAGGTCCTGAGGTTTTGAAAGCGATTGAAAAGCAATTCGGCTCATTCGATAAATGGAAAGCGGATTTCAAAGCGGCCTCGGTTTCGGCCAAGCTCAGCGGCTGGGGTTTGCTGGTGTATGATGCCTTGTGGTCGAAGCAACTCATCAACGTTTTGGTGGATGAACATCAATATGGCGCGATTTGGGGCGGCATCCCGCTCATCGCCTGCGATGTGTTCGAGCATGCGTATTATCACAAAGACGGCCCGGGCCGCGCGAAATACATCGACAATTTCGTCGCGAAATTGCATTGGGGCCGCATTAACGATCGTTTTAAGGCTTTCGTGAAATAACCTTCGCTCTTGAGGGCCACGGTTGTAACCAGGATGTGTCATCCCGCAAGCGGCGAGATCAAAATTAGAAAAGGCCTCGGGAGCCAAACTCTCGAGGCCTTTTATTTGGATTTTGACGGGGAGTTATGGCAAAATTGCTACTGAACACTTCTCCGAATTAAAATTTTTTGCCACTGATTTACACTGATCTACACGGATTTCAGAGATTTGTTTGCAAGAAACTATTTGAGAGCATTTAAAATTAGTGAAAATCTGTGTTCATCCGTGGCAGAAGAAAAAGTGTCCGGTAATGAATGGCGAAATTAAGCATCTTTATTCTCACAAAGCCTTGCTTTAAAAAAGTTTGACAACCCAAAATTTTTTGTTATATTGCCCGCACTTTATGCGAGTTTTAATGAGGGGCAAAGTTGAATCAAATTCATTTTATTAAAGATCTGAGCGAATGAGCATGAATTCTCCCAATTTTTCCATACAACCACAGCAGAGTCCGCGCCCGGTGCCGGGCGCCAAGAACATTATCGCGGTTGCCAGCGGCAAAGGCGGTGTAGGCAAAACTACGGTGTCTGTCAATCTCGCGGTGGCGTTGGCGCAAAAAGGCGCGAAAGTCGGCTTGTTGGACGCCGACATCTACGGCCCGAATGTTCCGATGATGACGGATACGATGAATGCGAAACTTACCGCCACACCCGAGGGTCATATTCAGCCGATTGAAAAATTCGGATTGAAAGTCGTGTCGATTGGTTACGTCAACGAAGGCGATACCGCGGTGATTTGGCGCGGGCCGTTGGTGGGACGCATGATCACACAGTTTCTGACGGAAGTGGATTGGGGCGAATTGGATTACCTGATTGTCGATTTGCCACCGGGCACGGGCGATGCGCAGTTGACGCTTTCGCAAGCGGTCGCGCTGACCGGCGCGGTGATCGTCACCACGCCGCAAGACGTTGCACTCAGCGACGCCAAAAAGGGCATCAACATGTTTCGTAAAGTCGAGGTGCCGGTGCTGGGCGTCATCGAAAACATGAGTTACTTTAGTTGCCCGCATTGCGGCAAGCGCACCGAGATTTTTTCCCACGGCGGCGGCCAGGAAGCGGCCAGGAAGTTCGAAGCGCCGTTTCTCGGCGAAGTGCCGTTGAACATGGCGATTCGCGTGGGCGGAGATGAAGGCCGGCCGATTGTGACGCAGAACACCCAAGCTGAAATTCAGACGGCCTTCCAAAAAATTGCCGAAAAGTTGATTCAACAAGTCGAGGAGTTGAACGCGAAATCCGGCAAAGGCCGGGAGTTGCTGGGAAAAGTGTTTAAACTTTCCTGAGTTGTTGTCATCAGCTAACAAACAGTGCGAGCGCATCTCGGCGCTTGCGCTAACCTGGAGGCGCGCTGTTTCAGGTTGCCGCTTAGGCCGCAATAAATCGTCGCGTTATGGTCCCGTGGGTTCGCTCCGTCAGCATGTATGACGTTCTGATCAAAATTTACGCAGTTGAGAAGGTGGGAATGTAATACCTCAAAGTTTAAGGGATAAGGTGTAGCGCGGAGGGAGTTTCGTCATTGTAGGAATAATCTTGGGATTCGCAGCGCGAGAGGAGTTCTATGGCCAGCAACGATAACCCTACCGCAGGTCAAGCGCAAAGCCAATATCGCTCGGAGCAGCAAACAAAACGCGATCCGGCTCAGCCCATGCCGGAAGAGTTGTGGATTCGCTTTTGGGGTGTGCGCGGCAGCTATCCCGTGCCCGGACCGAACACCGTGAAGTACGGCGGCAATACCTCGTGCGTGGAAATCCGGAACGCCTTTCATCGCATCATACTCGATGCCGGCACCGGGTTAATTGGCCTGGGCGACTTGCTGATGTCGGAATATCAACGAGCGCTGAAGGCGACCCCGTCCGCGGTTCACGAGCCGCTCACGATCACCGTCCTGTTGAGCCATACTCACCACGATCATATTCAGGCATTGCCGTTCTTCCTGCCGGCCTATTCGAGCAAAACGCGTTTGTACGTTTACGGGCCGCAACTCTTGGGAGAAGATTTGCGCGACAGCATCTCATTGACGATGACGGCGCGTTATTGCCCGGTACGGTTGGAAGAATTGAATGCGCAGAAAAGCATAGAAAATTTGGCAGATTCTGATCGTTTGCTTTACCGCAATTCCGACAAAGCCCCTAAAATTTATGACGCGCATGAAGAGTTGCCGGCGGCGCAAACCGGCGATTTGCTCGTCAGCATTTTGCGCAGCTACGCCCATCCCAAAGACGGGGTGTTCATTTTTAAAATCACGAACAATGGCAAGCGCGTGGTCTATGCGACGGACATCGAAGGTTATACCGGCGGCGACTCGCGCTTGATCGAATTTGCGCGCGGCGCAGATGTGTTAATTCACGATGCGCAATATACGCAAGAGCAATATTCCAATCCGCATTTTCCCACGCAAGGCTTCGGCCATAGCACGATCGACATGGCCTGCGAAGTCGCGCAGAAAGCAAAAGTCGGAAAGTTGATTTTGTTTCACCATAACCCGCGCCATACGGATGAGGATATGGATCACATCGAGGAGTATGCCCGCACCCTTTTCAAGCACGCCTTTGCCGCGCGCGAAGGCATGGAGATTCACCTCAGCCCATGAGTTTTTCAGCGCCCCTCGAAGATAACCAAAGAGAGTTTGCCGCCTCCACAACCGCGGAAATGTCGGAAATCGTGCTGCCCAATGACGCCAACCTGCTGGGCAATATTCTTGGCGGCAAAGTCATGCACTTGATTGACATTGCCGCAGCCGTTGCCGCCTCCCGCCACTGCCACCGCGCGGTTGTAACCGCCAGCGTCGATTCCCTGGAATTTCGCCACCCCGTAAAAGTTGGAGACTTGATCATCATCAAAGCCGCACTCAATCGCGCGTTTCATACCTCGATGGAAATCGGCGTCAAAGTGTGGTCGGAGAATTTGCTTACCGGCGAACGCCAGCATACCAGTTCTGCTTATCTTACCTTTGTCGCGCTCAACGAATTTGGCAAACCAGTGGTCGTGCCGGAATATATTCCCATCACGGATGCCGAAAAACGGCGTTGGCACGAGGCCGAAGTCCGGCGAGCAACGCGCTTGCAAGTAAAAAACAAAATTGCTAAGATGGAATAACCTGTGGCAAAGCAAAAACGCAATGAGTATGATTACGGGGAATGTGAAATTTGCGATACCCCGATGGTTGAAAAGCGAATCAAGCAGGATTTCTGGATTCGGGGACAACTTATCGTGGTTGAGAACGTGCCCGCTGGAGTTTGTCCGCAATGTGGCGGGAAAATCGTGACCGCAGAAGTCGGGCGTCGCATTGCAACATTGCTGGAAAATTCAGAAAAAATTGCAAACGCCCCGAGAATTTCCGTTCCCGCAATCAACTGGGAGGCAGAAGCCGAAGCAACTATCGCTTAATAGCAGCGCTTTGTTTTTGATAAGGAGGAGCGGATCATGCCCGATTTCATCACCGTTTGCAAAGAAGCGGATCTCCCCGCCGGCACGGCCAGGAAAGTGCAGCTCGCAGGCAAGGACATCGCGATTTACAACATCGCAGGTAAATTCTACGCGACGCAGCAGGAATGTCTTCATCGCCAAGGCCCGCTTGATGAAGGAGAATTGGAAAACACCACTGTTACCTGCCCTTGGCACGGTTGGCAATATGATGTCACCACCGGCGAAAGTCTATTCAATCGCGCGCAAAAGCTGCAAACCTATGCCGTCAAAGTCGAAGGCGGTGAGATAAAAGTTGCGGTGTGAGCTTTTGAGATTTGCCGCGGCGCGCCGGTGAGCTTCTGCATTTCAAATTGATGCAACACTTCCGCTCGGTTTTTGAGCCATATTGAATTTTCAAGATTGAACACTTCTCATTCCCTGAATGTCCGAGCGAAGAAAGAAATGAATTGTTGCGAATGGACGCCGAACGTTTACAGGCAACATGATAACCGTTTCTGCCTCGCTCAAAAAAGAGTTGCAAGAGTTTGCGCGCGCGCACGGCTGTGAATTATTCGGCATCGCGCCCGTGGCTCTGTTCGACGAACTGGAGTTTTATCCGAAATGGTTGAGCGCCGGTTATGCCGGCAACATGGCCTATTTGCACCGGCAATTGCCGAAACGCCTTGATGCGCGCCAGATTCTGCCGGAGGCGAAATCCGTCATCGTCATCGGCGTCATTTATCACACGCCGCAACCGCTTTCCCTCGAGATAAGAGATCCAGAACGCGGCTGGATTTCACGTTATGCCTGGGGAGATGATTATCACGACGTTTTGCTCCGCAAGCTGGAAGCGCTAGACGGGTTTCTCCGCACGCGAGTGGGCGCCGAGTATCAAGGCAAATTCTATGTCGACACCGGGCCGGTGCTCGATCGGGTGTTTGCGAAATACGCCGGAATCGGCTGGTTCGGCAAAAATACCAATCTCATCAATCAAAAGCTGGGCAGTTGGTTTTTTATCGGCGAGCTGCTGACCAATCTGGCGCTGGAAATCGATGCCCCGCCGCCCGATCGTTGCGGCACATGCCAGCGCTGCCTCGACGCCTGCCCGACGGATGCTTTCGTTGCGCCATATGTGCTGGATGCGAGCCGCTGCATTTCCTATTTGACCATCGAGCTGCGCGGCGTTATTCCGGATGAATTACGCGCCCCGCTGGGCAATCATCTTTTTGGTTGCGATATTTGCCAGGACGTGTGTCCGTGGAATCGCAAAGCAGCCGTGACGGAGACGCCGGAGTTTTTGCCCCGCCCGAATGCCGTGGCGCCGCGGCTCTCTGAGCTGGCAGAGTTGAGCGAGGAAGATTTTCGCCAACGCTTTAAGAATTCTCCGGTCAAACGCGCGAAATGGCGTGGTTTTATGCGCAACGTTCTCGTGGCGCTCGGCAACAGCGGTGAGAGGGCGTTTCTGGAAATCGTGAAGAGGTTTATGGATCATTCTGATCCGATGCTGGCTGAAACGGCGCGTTGGGCGGCGCAGCGCTTGCAGACTGCTGAAGAAGAAAAACGCGAGCAGGAAAACGTTGCGTTTCCGCACGAGTTTGTTTAAGATGAAACCTTGCCGGCAATATGTCGTGTCCGGCTTGGCCGAATGCACCGCGCCACGAATGTGAGGCTTGTCATGGCGACGACTCTAATCCCCATTTTTCCGCTGCCGAATGTTGTTTTTTTTCCGAAAGTTTTTTTGCCGCTGCACATTTTCGAACCGCGCTATAAACAGATGGTGACAGATGTTTTGGAAAACGAACGGCAGATCGGCATGATTCTGTTGAAAGAGGGCGGGCAACCCGAAATGCCGGGTTTGCCCTTACTGTACAACGTCGGCTGCATGGGCCGCATTGAAGCTTACGAAAAACTGCCGCAAGGTCGCTTCAATATTCTGCTGCATGGCCTCAACCGTTTCGAGATCGTAAAGTTTGTGAAGGAAAAACCCTATCACACCGCGCTGGTCAACGTTCTCGATGATGCGCCCTCGCGGCGCGAAACCCACGAGCAATTGCGTGCGCGCGATCACCTGCTCGAAAGATTCTTTACGTATTTCAATCAAGTATTGGGACTCGACGTTAACGAAGAACGCTGGGATCGCAATGCTTCGCTTGAAATGATCGTCAATCAAGTCGCGGCGATACTTGACATTCCCGTGCAGCACAAGCAGCAGCTTTTGGAAACGACGGCGGTCGAGCGGCGGCTGGACCTGGTGCAGGGCATTGTTGATGATCGCTTGAATTACGCTGAAAAACTGCGCCGTATCGTGCTGAATATGCGTTTTGTCCCCGAAGATCCTGAATACAATTGAGCCGAACATGAATGTCGAATTTCTCTGTCCGCATTGCCGCGCCGAAAACAAGGCGGCCTCAGATGTCCAGCAACTGATTTGCCAGAAGTGTGCAAAGCCGATCGCGTTGAATTTTACCGAGCACAGCCGGCAATCGCAGCAAGTCGAGCAATGCGCGGTATGCGGCAATCAGCGTTTTTATTTGCAAAAGGATTTCAACCCGCGATTGGGTATTATCATCTTCGCGATTGGTGTGATCTTTAGCTATCATACAAAATTTCTCAGCCTTTTCATCGCCACTGCCATCGATTTTGCGCTTTATTATTTGCTGCCCACCGTCACGATTTGCTATCAATGCCGCGCGATCTATCGCGGCTTTGCGGAAAACCCCGAGCATCAAGGATTCAATCATCTCACCGCGCTGAAGTATTCCAAAACGGCGACATGAAAATCACTGTACAACTCTTTGCGAGCTTGCGTGATGCCGTGGGCGCGCGCGAGCTTGAGATTGAAGCGCCGGAGTCCGCGACGCCGTTTCAAATCGCGGAAAGGCTGGCGCTGCAATTTCCCAAGTTGGCGCCGCATCTCCCGTCGATTTCATTTGCCGTTGACGGCGAGTTTGTGCCGGCGGATGTTTCGCTGCAGCAAGTGAAGGAACTGGCGCTGCTCCCGCCGGTCAGCGGCGGCTGAAAATCAAACATTGTTCCTTGAAAAAACTGCAATGAGCGCAAAGGAGGGGAAATGGCAGCATTTGATCCGGAACAATCGCACGATCAGAATTTCAAAACGATCTTTGTCGAGAATCCCTGGGCTGCGATTACGTTTGCGCTGCCCAAAAGTGTGAATTTCTTCCGGCATGAGCCGGAGATCGAGGCGATACGGGAGGAAACGATCAAAACTTATTTTTCGGATTCTTACCGGCGAATGGACGTGCCGTTGCTGGCAAAATATGAACAGCTTGCTTTCATCTTTTTGGTGGAACATCAGCACGATGCTCACAAATTTTCGATTCATCATTTGGCGCGCTATGTCAGCCATCTTGAAGAACAATACGAATGCGACGTCATCCCCATCGTCTATTTCCCCAATGCCCCGGCTGCCAGCAAAACCGTCCGGCGTGAGACCAAAAGCACTTTCATGGGCAAGCGTTATCATTATTTCACCTATGAAACCGTTTTTCTCCGGGCGCTGCCGGCAAAGAAATATCTCAACAGCGCCAATATCGTCGCGCGCTTGTTACTGCCGTTCATGCGCTACTCCCGGCACGATTGGATCGAAGTGCTGGACAGCGCTTTGAAAGGCGTGCTGGATTTGGTCGATCCCGTCCGGGGCTTGCGCCGCAGCAAATATCTTGATTTTGTGCTGCACTATTTTAACTTGGAAGCGTCGCAATGGGAAACTTTTCGCGCTTACAAACATGGGCGCAAAGAAGATCAGGAGGTTGAAATGATCACCAGTATTTTGAAAAAACAAGGTTGGGAAGAAGGCAAGTTTGAGGGCAAGCTCGAAGGCAGGCTCGAAGCAGAAAGAGACATGCTCTTGGTGCTTCTGTCAAAACGTTTTGGCGCCATCCCCTCGGATGTTGAAGCCGCTATCCGCTCAAGCAATGATGTGGAACGGATTCACGACGTTCTGGTACGCTTCCTAGAAATCAAGGATTGGCAGGAGTTGCGCGAACTTTTGAACGAGAACCATGATCAAGTTGACGAATAAACCGATTGACCTGGCAGAGCTTCTTGCATATGCCGACGACGAAGCCAGCGGCGGCGTGGTGGTTTTTCTCGGACGCGTGCGCAATCATTCCAACGGGCAAAAAGTCATTGCGCTCGAATATGAAGCTTATGAAGCCATGGCATTGCGGCAAATGGAAAAAATTGCGGAGGAAACCGCCCAGCGCTGGCCGGTGCGCAAGCTCGCGATCGCGCATCGCTTTGGCCGCATGGAAATCGGTGAGGTAAGCGTTGCGATCGTAGCCGCGTGCGCGCATCGTGCTGATGCGTTTGCCGCATGCCGGTTTGCCATTGACACAATCAAGCATGCCGTGCCGATTTGGAAGAAAGAATACCGCCCCGACGGCAGTTTTTGGGTTGAAGGTTGCCAGGCGCACGGCGTCGCTTCAGAAGTTCATCATTCTAATCATCAACGGGAGGAAGTAAGGGTATGATGGTCGAGTTCAGCATTCTGCCGCTCGGCAAGGATGCACATCTCAGCAAATACATTGCTGAAGCGGTAAAAATCGTGCATGCCAGCGGCATCGAGTATCGCTTGACGCCGATGGGAACGCTATTAGTCGGCGAATGGGAGCCGGTGATGGCTATTGTGCGCCAATGTCATGAGGCGGTGCGGGCGCAATCCGACCGGGTCATGACGCGCATTAAGATCGACGATGTGAAAGCGGCAGAAAAAATGCCGGAGGATAAAATTGCATCTGTGGAAAAACTGTTGGGATTCCAGGTGCGCAAATAACCCTGCGGGCAGAGATTCCAGCCTCAGCTTGGGCGTTGCAAAGAATGCTTAAAGAATCCACTTTTGCGAACAGATCACCAGTGATGATCGGAGGAGGAAGCAAGAGATGAGCGTGAACGGCCGGGCAGTTTTGTTTTTGTTGCCGGCGACGGCATATCGTCAAGAAGAATATGAAGCCTCGCGGGAGGCTCTGGAAAAACATGGCGTGAAGATCATCGTGGCCTCCACCGTGCCGGCAAACGCCAAAGGCAGCAACGGCGGCCTCGTGAATCCCGACTTGTTGATCGACGCCGTGAAACCGGAGGAATATGCCGGTGTGGTGTTGATCGGCGGGCATGGTGCGAGCCAGTTTTGGCATGATTCCAAAACCCATGAGATTCTGCGCGCGCATCACCGTGACGGCAAGACTATCGCCGCGATTGACCGTGCGCCGGTGGCGCTGGGCGTGGCCGGCCTTTTAAAGGGCAAAAAAGTCACGGGCCATATATCGATTTTTGAAAAGCTGATCAACTATGGCGCAGATTACACCGGTCAAAAAGTCGAACGCGACGGCAATATTCTGACCGGTGAAGGCGCCTATGCCACCACGCTGTTCGCAGAAGAATTGGTGAAAGCGTTTTCCAAAAATTAGTGCCATGACCAATACGCGATTGCCGCCTCCGCTTTACAATGCTTACGGCCGCTATGTGCAGCAAAAATTCGGCGGGCGCGTGCACAAAGTCAGTGTGCATGCGGGATTCACCTGCCCGAATCGCGACGGCACGGCCGGCCGTGGCGGCTGCACCTATTGCAACATCGTAAGCTTTACTCCGGAGAGCGCGCGGCCGAAGTATTCTGTCAGCGATCAAATTCAATCAGGCATCGCGTTTTTGAAGAAGCGTTTTGCCGCGGAAAAATTCATCGTTTATTTCCAGCCGTATAGCAACACCTATGCGCCGGTGGATCATCTTGAGCGGCTGTTTCGCGATGCGCTGCAACATCCCGAGGTGGTGGGACTCGCGATCGGCACGCGCCCGGATTGCGTTGATGACGAGAAATTCGAAATGCTCGCGCGTCTCGCGCAAGAGACCCACGTCAATCTCGAATTCGGCCTGGAATCGATTTATGATGAAACGCTGCGCCTGATCAATCGCGGCCATGATTTTGCCTGCACGGAAACTGCAATTCGCCGCGCACAGGATTTCGGTTTGTCGGTGACGGCGCACGTCATTCTCGGCTTTCCGAATGAAACCCTGGAGCACTGGCTCGCCATGGCCGAGGCGATCAATGCGCTGAGCATCGATATTCTCAAGATTCACAATTTGCACATCGTCAAGCACACGGAATTGGCGCGGCAATATCAGCAGCAACCTTTTCACGTTTTTTCATATGATGAATGGGTTGATTTGGTGATTCGATTTCTCGAACGCCTTGCGCCTGAGATTATTATTGAACGTTTATACGGCGACGCGCCGCGGGATTTGTTGATCGCGCCGCGCTGGTATCTTTCACGCGCAGAAATCATTCAGGGCATTGAGAACGAGATGCGCCGGCGCGGGACGCATCAAGGGCGCTTGCTGAAAAACGCGGCCCCGCAACAAACGCTGGCCGCCCAGGAAATTTGACGAAGCTCTTGTTGACATGGACGACCATAAACGCAAAACGATTCGCCGGCATCTGACTCTGCTCATGCTCGCGATTTTCACAATTCTCGCGATTCTGGCAATCGTCTTTCCCGTCGAGCAGGAAACGCCTTCCCGCCGTACGACACAAAATGAAGCCCAACCATGAGAAGAGGATATGTCAAAATCAAAGCCAGATAATGACTATAACGGCCAAACGCTGACAGCCGCAAGCAGTGACAGAAAATCGGCAACGCGCCCGATATTGACTATGGCCGAGAACGAAGCCGAGCAAGCATTTGATCCCGCTACCGGCAGTCTCGCAGACCGTCATGGGCATGCCCGAATGGTGGCATTGGTGGAGGAACTGCTCGAATTGCTAGGTGAAGATCCTGAGCGCCAGGGATTGTTGCGCACGCCCAAGCGCGTGGCAGATGCCTTCTCATTTTTGACCGCCGGCTATCATAGCGATGTGCAAACCATTCTCAATGGCGCGCTGTTTGACGAACGTTACAACGAAATGGTGATCGTGAAGGATATTGATTTTTACAGCTTGTGCGAGCACCATTTGTTGCCGTTTTATGGCCGGTGTCACGTTGCCTACATTCCAAATGGCAAAGTTGTCGGCCTGAGCAAGATTCCGCGTATCGTGGAAGTCTTTGCGCGGCGCTTGCAAGTGCAGGAACGCATGACGAACGAAATCGCCACGATGCTGATGGAGGCGTTGCAACCGGCCGGCGTCGCCGTGGTGACCGAGGCGCGCCACTTGTGCATGATGATGCGCGGCATTCAAAAGCAAAACACGGTAGTGACGAACAGCGCATTGCTCGGCATTTTTCATGAAGATCGCGCCTGCCGGGAAGAATTCATGCAGCTTATCAGCCACCGCCAGATGAGTTAAACGTTGGAGGGGCAAACCAGGAGCGTTGCCCGGGCATCAGATTTAACCTGATAAGGAGATGAACCATGAAGCTAACCTTCTGGGGTCATTCCTGTTTCCTGATCGAAACCAGCACCCATCGACTCGTGATTGATCCTTTCATCACCGGCAATCCGCAAGCGCCGCTCTCGGCCGATCAAATCAAATGCGATTTCATTCTCGTGTCACACGGCCACGGCGATCACGTCGGCGATGCCGTGGCGATTGCCAAACGCAACAATGCGATGATCATCGCGAATCACGAAATTGCGACATTTTGCGGCTGGCAGGGCGCAAAGGCACACGGCATGAGCATCGGCGGCGGACACAACTTTCCGTTTGGCCGTGTGAAGTTGACGATTGCGCATCATGGCTCGGGTTATGAAACCGGCGACAGTTTTGTTTACCTCGGCAGCCCGGCCGGCTTTCTGATTTATGCCGACAGCAAGGTGGTTTATCACGCCGGCGACACGGCGTTGTTCCTGGACATGCAACTGATCGGCGAGATGAATGCGATCGATCTCGCGCTGCTGCCGATCGGCGACAATTACACCATGGGAATCCATGATGCGGCCAAAGCGGTTGAGTTTCTCAAACCGAAGATCGTCATTCCGATGCACTACAACACGTTCGATGTCATTGCCGCCGATCCCCGGGAATTTTCAGCAAACGTTGCCAAATTGGGCGCGCGCGTGGAGATTCTCCGTCCGGGCGAAAGTTTTGAACTCTGATGCCGCATTTTCCGCTGAAAATTCGCTTGATCGCTGTGGGAAAATTGCGCGAATCGCATTGGGTGGCGGCAGCAAATGATTATGCGCAACGCTTGCAGCATTATCTCGATCTCGAAATCGTCGAGATTAAAGATCGTGTCGGCAAAGGCAAGGCAGACGCAGAAGCAGTCGCGGCGGAAGGGAATGACATTCGGCAAGTCTTGCGTCCGGAAGCCCGCGCGATTGTTTTGAATATTGAAGGCAAGCCGCTGAGCAGCACCGAGTTTGCAGACTGGCTGCAACATTGTTTTGTCGGCGGCCAGCGCGCGCTTGATTTCGTGCTGGGCGGTCCGCTGGGATTGAGCGCGGAGTTGATCAAACGCGCCGATGTCCGGCTTTCGCTTTCCACCAT
The DNA here is from genome assembly GCA_003576975.1 of Candidatus Zhuqueibacterota bacterium. GTDB lineage: Bacteria > Zhuqueibacterota > Zhuqueibacteria > Zhuqueibacterales > Zhuqueibacteraceae > Coneutiohabitans. The sequence continues at coordinate 2,570 of QEVD01000060.1, read as the reverse complement.
GACATTGCCGCACGAACTTGCCCGGATCGTGTTGCTGGAACAGCTTTATCGCGGCTGCACCATCTTGCGCGGCGAGAAATATCACAAATAGCAATTGAAAGGAATTTTCGTTGAGCGACTTCATCTCCACGAGCACTAAACCGGCAGCACAATATTTTCAAAAAGGGCTGGGGCTTAAGGCCTTCGCGCAGGAACAGCTTGCGCGCGATTATCACAGCGGGGTGGTTGAATATTTGCGCGCACACGATTTTTCATTGCGCGTCGGCAACCTGTTCATTGCGCGTCGGCAACCTGCAATTTTTTCTGGCGAAGGAATTCGGATTTTGTTACGGCGTCGAGCGCGCGGTCGAATACGCGTATCAAGCGCGTGAAAAATTTCCCGAGCGCCGCATCTTTCTCACCGGCGAAATCATTCATAACCCGCACGTGAATCATCGCATGCTCGAGATGAAAATTGGATTCTTGAGCGGGCAATACAGCCGCGGCAACGATTTTTCACTGCTGCGCCCGGAGGATGTGGTGATTCTGCCGGCATTCGGCGTGACGATTCAGGAGCTCAAACAACTGTCTGAGATCGGTTGTGTCTTGGTCGATACCACCTGCGGCTCGGTGTTGAATGTTTGGAAGCGCGTCGAGCAATATGCCCGCGACGGTTTTACTTCCGTGATTCACGGCAAATATAGCCACGAAGAAACCAAAGCCACGAGCAGCCAGGCGATGAAGTATGACAACGGCCATTATCTCATCGTGCGCGACATGGAGGAAACGGAAAGTGTTTGCGATTTCATTGCCGGCCGGCGGTCGCCCAAAGATTTCCTGGCGCAGTTTAACAACGCGATTTCGCCGCATTTCGATCCCGATCGCCATCTCATCAAGATTGGAGTGGCCAACCAAACGACCATGCTGTCAAGCGAGTCGCTGGCCATTGCCGAGCGCCTGAAACGCGCCATGCTGGAAAAATACGGTACCGACGCCGCCGCGGAACACTTCCGCAATTTCGATACGATTTGCAGCGCAACGCAGGACCGGCAGGACGCGGTGCTGGAATTGGTGAAAAAGCAAAACCTCGATCTCATGCTCGTGATTGGCGGTTACAACAGCAGCAACACCAATCACCTTGTCGAGATTGCCGGACAGTACACCCGCGCCTATCATATCGACGATGCGCGTTGTTTGATCGATCTTACTACGATTCGTCATAAACCAGTGAGTGCGCCCAAAGAAATTGAAGATGAGCATTGGCTGCCGGGCGGTGAGCTGAAGATCGGCCTAACGGCCGGCGCCTCGACGCCCAACAATAAAATCGGTGAAGCGATTGTGCGCATCGCCAGCTTGCGCGGGTTGAATGTCGAAGATTGGATGATCAACTGAAAACGTGAGCCAGTTTTATACGATTGCCTCGGTTTGCGCAAGCGAGCTTCGTGTGAAAGACTCGCGCTTCATCGCTTGGTTAACGCCGGCGGCAACGCGAGAACAAGCCGAGGAATTGATCGCTGAGCGCTCCCGCCAATTTCATGATGCCCGCCACAATTGTTACGCCCTGCGCGTGGGATGTTTGATCGCGCTTGCCAGCGATGCCCAGGAGCCTTCCGGCAGCGCAGGGCGGCCCATGCTGCAAGCATTAGAGTCACATCAGTTGACGAATATTGCGGCCGTCGTGACGCGCTATTTTGGCGGCACCAAGCTGGGCGTGGGCGGCTTGATGCGCGCCTACAGCGGCGCGGTGCAAGCCGCGATTGCGCAAGCGACTTTGCTGCCGATATTTGCCACCCGCCGTTTTGAGTTGCATTATGCCTACCAGCTTTCCGGCATTGTCGACCGGGTCTTGCACCAGTTCGACGCCGAAATCATCGAAAGCGAGTTTGGTATTGAAGTTAATCGCGTGATCGAAATTCGTGCCGAGCGCGCACCGGAGTTTAATCTCGTGTTGAATGAGTTGAGCGCCGGGCGCTTGCAAAGCAAGCCGTTGGAATGAAAGCAAGTAAGATAATGTCAAGAAGTTTAATGTTAGCGGGCAATAAGTTAGGCACACAGAATCTAGATATGGGAAATATTAAAATACCAAAAGCCGTTTGTGTCGCTGTTGCTGGAGTACTAAAAGGCTCTCACCCCACTCTCAATGCATTATTCAAATCAGCGGGTGCTCCGGGAGAACCACCTGACTTGGCACACCATTCAAAGTGGAAAATGTGGCTGTTCAGGGCCGGTGATGATCCTAATGTCGATAGTCTATCTGTCTTAGGAAACGTTCTTGAAGAATTTATGGATATCTCGCCACAGGATGATTCGGAAGAGTATGAATCTTGGATAGCCAACAGGAGAAAAGTAATAAATGTGCTTGAGGAGTATGGATTGCGGTATTTTAGAGGGTGAGTTTTGCCCCACGATATATTGAAAATTTCACCAGAATCAACACAAGCAGGTCCGCCAACTGTATCGGTTTCTAAGCCGTCATCAGTTGATGAATTACTACTAGTGCTCTGTCACCTTAATTGTTGTACGCTTCCGCGTAGCGGCTTTTGAGTTTGGCTCGTGCCTTCGCGGTGGTAAAGCGCCATTTTACGGTCGCA
>QEVD01000639.1 GCA_003576975.1 Candidatus Zhuqueibacterota bacterium | reverse complement strand
TCAATCGTTGCATGATACAAGATAAGCATGAAACCCGCAAAAACCTCAGACTTTTTTATAATTTTCGCACCTGAGGCTAACTATAGCTGAACAGTTACATAATTTCAAGCTTCCTGCAGTGCCCCACAAGGGGGCAGGACTACTAAGCGAGCGGTATTGGTTTTAGTCGTGGCTCTATCATGGCTTGGCCATGATATGTTTTTGTTTGATAATGGCATGGCGACGGCTTGGCCGTCGCCTGTTTGCCGGCAAATTATTCTTAAACCGTTTCGCCGTTTTTTCAAACATATGATCAAGCTCAACCTGCGCTGGCTCATCCAGGCATTCTCGCTTGCGCTCAGCATCGTGTGCTTCACGATTATCTTTGATGCCAGCAAGGCGCTGTTCGAAACGCCCACCCTAAAATTGGTTATCTCGTTGTTGGGCTGGGCGCTGCTTTTTTGCTTCGGTTTTTTTGTGTTGATGTTTACGAGCTACCTGAAACAGCGCGCGAATTTTACCCTGCGTAATCAAATTCCGCTGTTTGAGCGCCTGGTGCGAGGCCTTGGCCTCGCGCAGTATAAAGAACGCGAAAGCGTGTCTGATGCCAAACAGAAAAAACGCGCGCGTGACTCTGCGGCATGAGGTCTGCGCGTGAGACGGTTTGAGTGTCCGGTTCTCTTGAGTTTTGACATTCAAGTTCGGTAATTGTTCAGCCACGGCTTGACCGTGGCATCTACTGTGGGCAAGCCACGGCCAAGCCGTGGCTGAACAAACCGGCATTACCGGCTTTGATTGTCAAATTCCTTTAGGAATGCCATTTAAATAACTTACTCATTTTTGAAACCGCGAATGAACGCGAATATTCGCTAATTTCAAAATTCGCGTTTAGTGGCGTACATTCGCGGTTTGTGATATGGGCAGGTTATTTAAGCGAGAATCCTTAGGGTAGCGGTTCGGGGCGGGCTCTTCCCCCGGGCCGGTGGCCGCAACAATTAAGTTGAAAATCCCGCCTTGATGCCTTAAATTTACCCCCGGCAAGAGATGAAAAACTGATTGGATTGTGCAACCTACTACTGATGTTCGTTCATTCAGTGGACGAGTATTGTTTGGAAATTTTAAGAAACCGATGAACCTGGGAGATGATTCATATGGCTGATGCAGAAAAAGTCACCGCACAGGAATTCGAATATAAAGCGGAAATGAAGCAGTTGCTGCATTTGATCGTGCATTCGCTTTATACCCACCCCGAAATCTTCTTGCGCGAGTTGATTTCGAACGCTTCCGACGCGCTCAACAAAATCAGATTTCGCATGCTCACGGATCGCAACGTGCTGGATGCCGACGCTGATTTGAAGATCGCCATCACACTCGACGCAAAAGACCATACCTTCGCCATCGAAGACAGCGGTGTCGGCATGACGAAAGAGGATTTGATCGAGAAAATCGGCACCGTAGCCAGCTCGGGCACGCTTGAGTTTTTGCAGCAGGTGAAAAATGAAAACCGCACGCTGGACGGCAATTTGATCGGCAAATTCGGCGTGGGGTTTTATTCGGTTTTTATGGTGGCCGAAGAGGTAACGGTTGAGACGCGCCATGCGGACCCCGATTCCAAGGGCTATCGCTGGCGTTCCGGCGGTGAAGGCAAATTCACCATCGAAGAGATTGATAAAACGACGCGCGGCACCAAGATCTCTTTCAAGTTGAAAGAAACGGCAAAAGAATTCAGCGAAGATTACACCGTCAAGCATATCATCAACAAGTATTCCAACTTTGTCGACTTTCCCATCTTTGTCGACAATGAGAAGGTCAACACCGTCACGGCGCTGTGGCACAAGCCCAAAGATCAAGTGAAGGAAGAAGATCTGGTTGAGTTTTACAAGTTCATCTCGAATGATTACAACCCGCCGCTCGGCCATCTGCAACTGGCGATTGAAGGCGCGGTGAGTTTTAACGCCCTGCTGTTCATTCCGGAGAATGCTCCGCCCATGTGGTTTCGCGACCCGCACGAGAAATCGCTGCATCTCTATTCCAACAAGGTTTTCATTCAAGATGATTGCAAAGAGCTGCTGCCGGAGTATTTGCGCTTTGTGAAAGGCGTGGTGGACACCGCGGATTTGCCGCTGAACGTCTCGCGCGAGGTGACGCAGAACAGCCCGGCCATGGCAAAAATCCGCGATATTCTGACCAAAAAAATTCTAAGCTTTCTCGGCGATTGGTCGAAGCAAGAGAAAAACAAGTATGAAAAATTCTACAAAACGTTTGGCCCGTTTTTCAAAACCGGCGTGAACACGGATTTTGCCAATCGTGAAAAAGTAATCGACCTGCTGCGCTTCGAGTCCACCAAAATGGCAAAGGGCGAGATGCTGTCGCTGAAGGATTATGTCACGCGCATGAAGCTGGAACAAAAGGCCATTTACTACCTCTCCGGCGAGCATCGCGACTTGCTGGAAAAGAATCCCAACCTTGAATATTTCAAGAAGAATGATTTCGACGTGCTGCTGCTCACCGATCCGGTGGACGTGTTCGTCGTGCCTTCGATCAATGAATACGACAAGAAACCGTTGCAGTCGATTGACAAGGCTGATCTCGATTTGGCGGCGGATGAAGCCGGCAAGCCGGAAGCGTTGAGCGGTGATTTGGCCAAGTCCTTGTTGACGATATTCAAAGAAACGTTGGGCGATAAAGTCGAAGACGTGATCGAATCAAAGCGGCTGGTGAATTCGCCGGTGACGCTGGTGGTGGGGAAAGACGGGATGGATAACCAGATGGAAAAAATGATGAAGCTGATGGACAAAAATTACAGCGGCTCAAAAAGGATTCTGGAAGTGAATGTCTCGCATCCGCTGATTAAGAATCTTTCGCGCCGTAATCTTGCCAGCCCGACGGATCCCGTGCTGCGCAAAAGCATTCTGCAATTATATGAAGGGGCGTTGCTGCTGGAAGGAAACCTGAGTTCTCCAGTTGACTTCATTGGCCGCATGACGGAGTTGCTGGAGGAGGCGACAAAGTAGGCTCGTGCATTGATTTGTATGAGTCTCTTATTTTGTCATCCTGGAAGGATCTGGTGAAGTCCTAGACCCATTGACGAGTACTTCACAAGATTCGCGTGAATGACATTTTTAAGAGAGTACTTCTGCAAATAAAAGGTACAGAACACTGGTATGACGGAAGAATAGAGCGGAGGCGGATCAAATAACTTTTTGTGTCATGAAATTCACGCGGGGGGCATACCAACCTGCTCATCTGTGTTCAATCTTTTTCTTTTGGCTTTTGCCAGTATTGCTCCGGCGTGCGCAATCGTTCCACCACGCGCCCGCCGAGCAAATGCGATTCAGCGTAACGCGCTGATACCAAACACCCTCCGGGTAAACCACAACGCTCGGTCCCAACTCACACATATCCAGGCAACCTGCCTTGTTTGCGCGCATCCTGCCTTTTAAACCGCGCCGGTGCAATTCTTCTTTAAATTTTTCGGCGATTTCGCGCGCGCCTTTGGAGGCGCAACAGCCCTTGGGGTTGTCTGGCGCGCGTTCGTTGGTACAAATGAAGAGGTGTTTTTCGAAGCGGGGCATAGACGCTAATTGTCCGTGAGGTTGATGAATTCACTTGGCGATAGTCGAGAAAAATTTCGAGGACGTTCACCGCTTTTTTGCCAAGTGAATTGGTGAAGATCAGCAGGTGATTTTAAAAGTAAGCATTGCCCTGCGACGCGATGCAAAATTCCTGCGTCTCAATCTTCGCGTCTTTGAGCCGCGCGAGATTTGGTTTTGGTGATTGCGTTGCGGCGGATGGGCGCGTCGCGATTTCAACAAAATGCAAACGGCCTCAGGCTTATTCCTGCAATTTCGCCCGGGCCAAATCCGCTTCCGGAGAGCGCGGGAATTGTTTGATTAATTGCTCGAGCAGGGCCTTGCCCTCCGCCTGCCGGTTCATGCCAAGCATGGCGTATGCGCGTTTGAGCGCCGCCGCCGCAATTTTATCGCTGTTGGGATATTTCGCCGGGACTTCCAAAAATTCCGCTGCGGCACGTGCATAGTTCTTTTGTGAATAATAGCTTTCTCCGATCCAATACTGGGCATTGTCGGCCAGCGAGCTTTGCGGATATTTGCGCAAAAACTCTTGAAAGCCCTCGCGTGCGAGATCGCCCTGGCCGCGCACCAAATCTTGATAAGCCGCATCATACAGCTTTTTGATTTCCTCGGCGTCAACTTCTTCCGGTTTTGTTTCCGGAGCAGCGCCGGCCGGTGGATTTGCGTTGCTAGCCGCCGGTTTATCAGAAACCATGCGCAGTTTGCCCGGCATGTTGGACAGGCGATTGTCCATATCATCGACGCGATCGCTCAGAATGCGAATCTGCTCGGCGAACTGATTGAGGCGCAAATCGTTGTCCGCGCGCATGCGCAAGGAAGTCTCTTCAGCTTTTTGGCCTGCCAACTCGGCTTTGGCAACGGTAGTGCGCAAGCGTTGCACCTGCGCACGCAAGGAGTCAACTTGCGCACGCAGGGAGGCATTGTTGGTTTCGACTTGCCGCATTTGACTTGGCGGCAGGCAAGACGTGAGAGCAAAACCCAAAACTGCAAACGATAACACAGAGAGGTAACGCATTATTGCCATCCGTTTTGAATGAGCGGTGTCATCACTGATTCAAAATCACAAACTCGGCGCGGCGATTTTGCGCCCACGCCTGTTCGTTGCTGCGCGAATCCAGCGGCCTTTCTTTGCCATAGCTGATCGTGCTCAAGCGCGAGCGTTCGACGCCGAGTGAAACAAGATAATCACGCACGGAGTTTGCGCGTTTCTCGCCCAGCGCCAGGTTGTATTCGATCGTGCCGCGTTCATCACAATGCCCGGCGATGCGAATATTCACCTCCGGCCGGTTGCGCAATGCGCTGGCATGCTCCGCCAAAATGCTGCGCGCCGTGGAGGTAAGATCGAATTTATCATAGTCAAAGTTGACATTACCAAGAACGAGCGGCCGGGGCGCCGGGGTTTCTCGGGGAGGTTCAGGGCGGGGCTCTGCCGGCGG